>NZ_CAWPKW010000352.1:0-27895 GCF_963888615.1 Brasilonema octagenarum UFV-OR1
TGGCTCCGCAAGGCACAACTCTTGGCAGCGCTGGATTCACCGCAAGGCGCTGCTCTGGGCACAGAAGTGGCACATGAGGGAAACCCTCCCGCAGCACTGGTTTCACCGCCCACAGCACTGGCTCCTGTGTTTAAACATAAAGATGTATTTCGAGATACATAGTACTGAAGTTGAGGCATCCTTGTTCAAATCCACGCTTATTTATCGGGAGGCAACGCGGTCTTGGGGGTTTCCTCCTTAGAACGCTTGCCGTGATGTATTCTGAGTTCCTACTCTGTGGTCTTCTTAAGATATTGCTTGTGTTGTGAAAGGCTGAGCAGTTGAAGAGGCTGATTGTATTTATAGTCACTCAATAGTTAATTATGTATTTGGATGCTTGACTGGGATTTCGATGATAAACTCTGCTCCTTCTCCTAGTAAGGAATTGCAACTAATTTGTCCTTGATGTTTTTGTACCACAATCTGATGGCTGATTGCTAATCCCAGTCCACTGCCTTTACCAACAGGCTTTGTCGTAAAAAATGGGTCAAAGGTTCTTGATCGGACTGACTCATCCATACCAAGTCCATTGTCAGCGATACTAATCTTGACTGTATTATCATCTGCCAACTCTGTACGAATACGAATCACAGGAGCACTAATTGTGGAGCTAACGTCATGAGTTGGTGAGTTGGTAAAGTGTAATGGTCTTATCTTTTGGTCATCTTCCCATTGGCAGATGTGTTGATCACAAAGTTTATGCTCATCTTCCCCTATTCGGTGAAGTTTTCGATGGCTTGTGCTACTAAGACTTGTGTTCATTTCTCCACCAGAACCAGAACACATCTGGGACTCACTGTGCCAGTGTGTTGACTCCAAAGCATCGATCGCATTATTCAAGATATGCAGAAACACTTGGTTCAGTTCGCTAGCATAACAAGTGACAGGCGGCAAATTGTCGTCATACTCTTTTACGACAACAATGGGACAACGATATGTTGTTTCCTTGAGTCGATGCTGCAACATCACCAAAGTACTGTCTATACCTTCATGAATGTTTACCGACTTCATCTGGGCTTCGTCAACCCGAGAAAATTTTTGTAGCGCTAGTACAATGTGCCGAATGCGATCGGCACCTCTGTTCATAGCACCTAATAAGTTTTTCAGGTCATACATCAAAAAATTTAGGTCTATCTCCTGAACAATCTGCTCAATCTTTGGTGTCGAATGTGGATATTCTTGCTGATAGAGTGAAATCACACCGACCAGTTCTTGCATATATTGCCCAACATATTCAAGATTGCCATAAATAAAACTGATTGGATTATTCACCTCATGGGCAATTCCGGCAACCAATTGCCCCAATGCGACCATCTTCTCATTTTGAATTTGTTTAACTTGAGCAGCTTTTAAATCGTCAAGAGCATTTTGCAACAAAAGATTTTTTTCTTGAAGTTTAATTTCTAATAGACGCAAGTTAATCTGATTTTCAATTCGTAAGATAACTTCCGCCACAGAAAAAGGTTTAGTTATATAGTCTACACCTCCCACATCAAAGGCTTTTACTTTATCTAACACATCATCTAGAGCACTAATAAAAATCACTGGGACTTCACAAGTTCTTTCGTCATCCTTAAGTTGCTGACAAAGCTCATACCCATTTACTCCTGGCATGTTAATATCTAGCAAAATGACATCAGGCAAAACCATTTGACACGCCATCAGTCCCATTTTGCCATTTAAGGCTTTACGAACTTCATAACCTTGTGCAGTCAGCATTGCTGACAACAGACGTAGGTTGTCTGGTGTATCATCAACGACTAGAATATTGCCTTTATATTCTTGACCTTGATTTCTATGCATTTCAAAAAAACTGATATGGCAATTTGAGAAATATTTGGCACGCAAGACAAATTTCAGCTTAGTGTGGCTGAAATCTGTCTGTTACCATCATGCATCAAATTTACCACCAAGAGTGGTCCAAGTTAGTTTACCCAGCTCTCCATCTACAGTTAAACCGGCTGCTTTCTGAAATGCTTTGACAGCAGCTTCCGTTTGAGGACCAAAATTTCCATCTGCGCTTCCTGCGTTGTACCCTCTTGCATTCAGCACTTTTTGCACAGCCTTGACATCATCTCCTATCCTTCCTTGACGAAGATTACGTCTAAGTACTGGTAATACAAAGCCAGAATATGTCAAATTCCAAGCTTCACCACGTTCACCTTCCTTGGGAATACGCCAAATTGATGAGCCAGGATAGTTATTCAGGTAATCTTGAAGTTCAGCGGCTGTTGCAGGTTTTGCTGTATCACTTTCCGAATCCCAAACGGGTAAGATTGGTTTTTTCAAACCCAAATTTTTGTAAGCATCTAGACAATCTTTAACTTCTTCTGGAGTCGTGGGTTTGAAAGTGAACTTCTCAAAATAGATTTGTAGGAACGCTAAGTCGCAATACTTATCCAAAATCTGCCAAGGAACATTAGGGTGGAGTCGAGGATTTCCAAAAGTTGTATATCCTAAAGTTCCTTCCTTGACGATCATACGCACAGCAGAAAGAAGCTTGTCTAGATTTGTATGTGTGCTTGGATCTTCTACTTCTTTTTCTACATCAACAATATAGCCATCCAGTCCACAGTTAAGAGCTTGCCTAACTTTTACAATTTGTCTAGTAATATCAGCAGTACCATAGTGATATCCCCATCCATACACTTCGATCTCACGAGACTTAAATTCCTGAATAATTTCTGGAGAACACTGCCAATTCCAAAAAGTTGGTTTACCTTGATATTTTCCATCAAAAACCTTAAGATAAACACGCTGTACTTTTCGTTCAACAAGCTTGTCCAGATAATCAGCACGAATCTCTGAAAGCTTCCAAATCCAAATTCCGTTGGGATCTTGTGCCATATTCTTTAGTTCTTTATTTCGTAAAAATGACAGGCAAGTAAAGTATACCCATAGATTTTATAGATTGTTTCCTAGAGTATCGTCTACAACCTTTGCCTGTAACTGCTTCAATAATTTATCTATTAATTACAGAAGATTTCAAAAATTTGTTGTGCAATTGCGTCATTATATGGCATATTGCTTTTTCTGCTTCAGTTTTGGTGATAATGAGCCATGAGAACTATCTGGGTAAATGAACAACTTGATCCATCTGGAATGATTTATGCCTGTATTGCTTGCTGTAACGAGTCCCAAGCCAAAGACTGTCATGAGTCATTTAAGCAAAATTTAACTGAGGAGCAAAAGGCATGGGGGTGGGTGGCGCGGTTGCGAACAGTTAATTCTTGGGATGACGTTCCGGTGAATGCTTTAAAGTTGGATTGAAGCCGCAAGTCAGAATTCTCAATTCCGACGATTGCAAATCATCCACATAAAACCGATAAATGAGCGCACGGAAATTACGACGCTCTTGCAGCACGCCCTTGGGGTTCGCCCATTCCCCAGGTTTCCCCCCAGAGCGTGGAAACCTAGTGCTCTGACAACCCAAAATTGCCAGGTTAAGGCAAGCACGGGGAGAGTAAGATTTTTTCACCTCATCAACCCGTCAAAGTTAGTGTGTTGCACTACTAATCGAGGACTGCCTCACTTTTGACTAAGAATATTTGTAGTAGTAGGTTGAGAAGAACCAAGTCAAACCCAACAAAGCGTCCCAAATGTCGGGTTTCGTTCACTGGATCCAACCTACACATTTTTGTTTTTTGGGCAAAACCCGAGCAGTGTTGAGTCGAGAACTGGCTTACTTTTGACGTGAGTTCGATGCGCAAGAGTGTCTCACAATTCAAATAGGACTGCTATAGCAAAGTGAAAATAAAAAACTTATCATAAAAGGTAAAAGAAAGATTAAAGATTTATTAAAGATAAGTATAATACTAGAAACAGCTTGAAAGTATCTCTTCTAGTAGGGAAAATTGATATTTATTTTGACTATTTAAGAGTTATCATCAAAAAAAAAGATCGATGTCAAAAACTTGTAAAAACCAAATAAAGTTGAGTGCAATATCCGACAGTTTACACTTCTGCTGGAGGCTGTCCCATTAATTTGGTTGGCAAAAGGGGACAAGCAGTTCAAATTTCAATTCATGTTCCTAGTCTGTATATCTGTGCCAACCGCGAGCAGATATTACCAGATTGGAAAAAACAGCTTTTCTTGTGGGTGGTGATTGTTTTACAGCAATCAAGATATGAACTTGTAGAAAGTACACCGAAAATTGAGACAGAAAAACAAAGGTTACGGGAAAAGTTTATGAGATTTGGCTGTGATGTGGCATTTAATCTGCGCGATCGCCATTATTTAACAGACCTAATCGACCCCCGCACTGGCTATCCTTTGCTTTCCCGTCCAGGGAAAATTCTGCACGATGACACCGCAGCTGTGAAAGCTTTACTGCATTATCCGGTTATTCAGAACAAATGCCGTTTATTAGTCCACCCGAAGTGGGGAATGGCAGTTTATCCTGGAATTTTGATATCACAAGCTCCCCCAATGATCATAGAGTGGGTTATCAAGAGCATAGCCCCCCTGCATGACTGGAAGATAAAAGATTAAGGATGAAAAATTTATACTTTCTATTCAGCTTGTTTGTACTCTTGATACCATTGCACAAAGCAATTTATACCTTGCTCTAGCGGTGTACTGGGCTTAAATCCAACATCACGCATCAGGTCATCTACATCGGCATAAGTTGCAGGAACATCTCCCGGTTGCATCGGTAATAAGTTTTTCACGGCTTTCTTGCCAAGCGCCTTTTCTATCACTTCAATGAACGTCATCAATTCCACAGGGTTATTGTTACCAATGTTATAAAGCCTGTAAGGAGCATTACTGTTTGCTACGTTGGCTATCTTGGGTTGAGGTGGTTTAAGCATCACCCGAAAGACGCCCTCGACAACATCGTCAATGTATGTAAAATCTCGCTGCATTTTACCAAAATTGTAGACATCAATGGGCTTGCCTTGTTGTATCGCTTTTACGAATTTAAAATATGCCATGTCGGGTCTTCCCCAGGGACCATAAACTGTAAAAAAGCGTAGCCCAGTTGTTGGAATGTGATAAAGATGACTATAAGTATGGGCAATCAGTTCATTTGCTTTTTTAGTTGCAGCATACAGTGAAATAGGATGGTCAACATTATCATTGACAGCGAAGGGAACTTTGGTGTTAATGCCGTAAACAGAACTTGAAGAGGCAAATACTAAGTGCTTGATTTGACTTTGGCGGCATCCTTCCAAAAGGTTAACAAAGCCTGTAACATTGCTATCTATATAAACCCAAGGATTTTGTAAAGAGTAGCGTACGCCTGCTTGGGCTGCAAGATTGACGACATAATCAAAAGTGTAGTTTTGAAAGAGTTTCGCAACCTCAAGGCGATCGCTTAACTCCAAAAACTCAAACGTAAACCCCGGCTGCGAGTCAAGCTGCGCCAAACGAGCTTTTTTTAGGTTGACATCATAATAGTCATTTAAGTTGTCAATGCCTATCACCTCGACACCTTCTTTCACAAGACGTTGTGCTAAGTGATAGCCAATGAATCCAGCAACACCAGTAACCAGTACCCTCATCATCAATATCCCTCAAAAGTCTATAACAGCCATCATAGTCATTGCTTGAACTACAGCCATCGCTGTAGCCAGGAATTTTATTGGGGGGATTTTCACTAGCAGGCTGACGTAGTTTTTAGTCTGAGTGTGCTATTCGCCAAAGCAGAAAAATCATATGAAAAAATTAATTGTGTGAAGGTGATGACTATAGCGCTTGATGGTGTTGGGTGCAATACATCGTGTAGCTTCAGTTATAGGCGATACACACAAGCTAAAGCCTATGCGCAAAGCACACGCTGCGCGAACGACTGACTTGTGCTGAGTCGGTCGTTGTAGCGCGAACGCCCAAGTCCTCCAGCTTATCGCCGTTCGCGTGGTTGCGTTATTGAGAATTGTGCAAGATTTCAGTTTAATCAACTTCAATCAAATTGATGTCAAATTTAAACTTATAATAATTTCAGAAAAAAATTGAAGAAATTTTTTCTCTTATACTCATGAAAAATGGCAATGTCGTAGTTTACCGTTACCATAAAAAATAGCAATGTGCAACAACTGAAAGTAATATCTGAGACTTGTTTGCTTAACCAAGCCTGATAATTTTCACTAAAAAATCTATAAGGGTTCTGGCTCGAATGAAAGACAAATTCATTTACTACAGCCTGCGTATTCTCTGACAAGTTACTCAGAGAGTATTTATATCTGTGGTTGTTTAACTCTTTGATGTACTGGATTCAATTGAAAACCCTTATAGTGATTTTAAGTGCATAAACAGGATACGAAAAAAACGCTCCTTAGACATATACCCGAGGAATAATTTATATGCGGATTCCAGCAGCAACTTATCGAATTCAATTCAATTCAGAATTTGGTTTTGATGCCGCAAAAGCAATTACAAACTATCTGGTAGAGTTGGGAATTTCTGACCTCTACGCTTCTCCCATTTTCAAAGCCAGACCTGGAAGTAGTCATGGATATGACGTTGTTGATCCCACTCAGTTAAATCCAGAATTAGGAACTCAAGAAGCTTTTGAAAGCTTAGTCCAAGAATTACAACAGCATAAGCTCGGTTGGTTACAGGATATTGTCCCTAATCACATGGGTTATGATAGCCAAAATAAATATTTGATGGATGTGTTGGAATACGGTATACATTCCAGCTATGTTGATTACTTTGATATTCCTTGGAATGCTCCTTTTGGTATAAACTACGAACCGATACTGGCTCCATTACTGGGCAACTTTTACGGAGAGTGTTTAGAAAATGGCGACATTCAACTTAAGTATGACGAGACAGGACTAAACGTTAACTATTTTAGTTTAAAGATTCCTCTTAAATTAGAATCATACGCCAATTTGTTGAGTGAGAATTTAGAAAAATTGGCTCAAGCTTTAGGAAGGGAGCACCCGATATTTGTGAGGTTGCTTGGTGTCTTGTATATAGTAAAAAGTCTTCCTTCAGAGACAGTAGCACAGCAAAGACAAGACCAAGCAGCTTTTGTCAAAGGACTCCTTTGGGAATTGTATACAGAAAATCCGGAAGTGAAAACGTTTATTGATGAAAATCTGCAACTTTTTAACGGTGAACCAGGAAAGGCAGAAAGCTTTGATCTTTTAGAAAGTTTACTTTCAGAACAGTTTTTCCGCCTCTGTTACTGGAAAGTTGGGGCGGAAGAAATGAATTATAGAAGATTTTTCGCTGTGAATGAGTTGATATCAGTCAGAGTGGAAAATTTAAAGGTTTTTGAAAAGACTCATAATTTGATTAATAAGCTAGTCAGTGAAGGTAAGTTTACAGGCTTGCGAATTGACCACATTGATGGTTTATACGATCCAAAACAGTATTTAGACAGGTTGAGAGAAAAGACGGGAGATACATATATTACTGTTGAAAAGATTTTACAGCCTGGAGAAGACTTACCAAATGACTGGTCAGTTCAAGGTACATCTGGCTATGATTATCTGAATTACATCAACGGAATTTTTTGTAAAACTGAAAACGAAGATAAGTTTACTGAAATATACTCAGGTTTTACAGGGCTAACAACATCTTTTGAGGAAATGGTTCCCGACAAAAAGCACCTCATTCTAGAGAGAACGTTAGCCGGGGATATTGATAATATCACTTCTCTTTTAAAGAAAATTGCGAGTAAGCATCGGTATGGAAATGACTTTACAATCAATGGTTTAAAGCGAGCACTTGCAGAAGTCCTTAGTCGCTTTCCTGTTTACCGGACTTACGTTACTAAAGAGGGTATCTCTGAAATTGATCGCGCTTATGTTCATGAAGTGATTGAAGCGACAAAACCACACACACCATTCTTGAACCATGAATTAAACTTGATCGAAAAATTGCTGTTGCTGGAATATGATGATGATACTACTCAAACTGAGAAAGACCAGTGGCTTTACTTTGTCATGAGAGTGCAACAGTACACAGGACCATTGATGGCGAAAGGGGTCGAAGACACTGCTTTCTATGTTTATAACCGTTTTATTTCTTTAAACGAAGTCGGTGGCGAACCGAGTCATTTTGGTATTAGTACTTCAGAATTCCATGAGTTTAATCAAAAACGCCACAAGCAATGGTCTGGTGCTATGAGTACTACCTCTACTCATGATACTAAACGATGTGAAGATTCTAGGGCAAGGCTGAATGTTCTTTCCGAAATTCCAGAGGAATGGGAAAAACAAGTTCGCAAGTGGAGCGAAATTAATAGTTCCCACAGAAAGACAGTTGACCAGTTAACAATGCCAGATAGGAATGATGAATATGTTTTGTATCAAGCACTTGTAGGAGTCTTTCCATTTAATGAAGAAGAGTTTCCCTCTTGTATTGAACGGGTCAAAGATTATGTGATTAAAGCTATCAGAGAAGCGAAAGTTCATACGGAATGGCTACGAGAAAATAGCGTTTACGAAAATGCTTTTACTGATTTTGTCACGGCAATTTTTGAACCCTTGAAAGACAATCCATTCTTAAAAGAATTTTTGCCTTTCCAAAGATGGGTTGCTGAGAATGGTATCTACAATACTCTTTCTCAAACGCTACTGAAAATTACTTCGCCTGGAGTTCCCGACTTTTATCAAGGAACTGAACTATGGGATTTTAGCTTAGTTGATCCTGATAATCGCCGTCGGGTTAACTTTAAAACTCGGGAATCTTATCTCAAAGCAATTAAGGAACACGCATTGACAGATATTCTCAAGCTCATAGATGAGTTACTTGCTAATAAGGAAGATGCCAAAATTAAACTGTTCCTCGTTGTCCAAGGTTTGAAAGCAAGGACAGAATATTTACAAGTTTTTCAGCAAGGCGACTACTTACCTTTAGAAGTGAGTGGCAAGTTTAAAGAGAATATCATTGCCTTTGCAAGGAATGATGGAAATAAGACGATTATTACCATTGCTCCCCGCTTTTTTACAAGCTTAATTCAACCGGGAGACTACCCCCTAGGACAAGATATTTGGAATGACACGACCTTGAAGTTACCTACACAAGTCACTTCGTGGAAAGATGCAATCAGCGAGCAAACTG
The DNA here is from genome assembly GCF_963888615.1 of Brasilonema octagenarum UFV-OR1. Taxonomy (NCBI): domain Bacteria; kingdom Bacillati; phylum Cyanobacteriota; class Cyanophyceae; order Nostocales; family Scytonemataceae; genus Brasilonema; species Brasilonema octagenarum. The sequence goes on from NZ_CAWPKW010000352.1 coordinate 9,059, forward strand.
TTGAAGCTAATGGCACTTTGCTGATTGGCGAAGCGCTGAAACACTTCCCTGTGGGTTTGTTGGTTAGTCAAGGCTAGTTTAACCCAAGCTACGATTCTCGCTCAAAATCCTTTGGAACCTCACCCTGCCCTATCGGGCATCCCTCTCCTTATTAAGGAGAGGGAAAGATTTTATTGTGATTTGTGTTGGCGCAGCCTGCGCATAGCGCATAAATCGCGCGTTCTCAGATTCCCGACAACTTTTGCGAAGTCGGGAATCTTGTTGTTCAATGTAACCCATGACATTAGTCACACTTAGGATCGTAATAAAGTAACAGTCAAGTCAGTCACATTTTCTCTACTGTATGACAGCTTCCTATTCCTACTATAGATATCAAATCGGTTAAATTTTTAAGCCGATTGAACCAAAGATAATTGATCAAAGTGGTCAAAGGAAGTTTATTAATGAAAAAGATAATTGTAGGTACGTTGCTTGCTTTACCCTTGGCGATCGCCTCCATACCAACACAGGCTTCAGCATTAGAGATTCGCGTAGATCCTGGCTTTCACGCGAGACCTGTACGACAAGAGGTCATAGCTAGCCGATATGATCGACGTCGATGGGTTCCTGCACATTGGGAAAGACGAAATGGTCGTCGGGTATGGATTCGTGGTCACTATGTGCGTTATTAGGAGCAAATACTGTTTGAGTTAAGCTACTTTTCAGTTGAATAAGGTGAGAAAAGTAAGGTGAGTTATCAAGAGTGCAACTACGTGGTTACAAGAAGGTGAAAAATTTTACTTCTAAAGCGAAGGAATGGGATTTTTGTCACAAGATGACAAGTTATTCAACCATTCCTCAGCTTCTTTGTACAATTTAAACTTACGTTCATCCCGACGAAATTCTGTTGTGTGAACCATTCTTCTGCCATTTATCCATGTTGCACCGTGGTACTTGTGCAGCAGTTCATGGTACAAAACAAATTCTACCACGAATTCAGGAATACTCGCATTATCAAGAGTCAAAGCAATCATTACCTTGTCTCTTGCTGACTCATAATGACCAAATTTGCGATAAGTGTTAATCCTGCCCCAAATCAGACGTGGTTTGACTAAAGAAGAAGCAAAATATTCATGATTGACTTTATGAAATAACTCATTGAGATCGTAGTAATTTCCTTTGGCATTTTCTACAACGACTTCAGTAATGACATCAAGTTCTGTCAAGACATAACTGTATTCTTCACTTTCTGCATAATTTCTAATAAGTCTTGTACTATGTTGACATTTCCCAAATAAAGCTAATTTCACTAGTGCTTCTAAGATTTCATCGCTAGCGTTGATGAAACCTTCACTCAGGATAATAGTCATACCTACTAAGGAACGTTTGTATTTACATAACCCGGCTATTTGGGTTAATTCAACAACAATATTGACTAACTGTTGCTGATGTGTTTCACACAGCGTTTGAGCAATTTGCTTTATTTTATAAGTCGTTTGTAGGTGAAGTTGGAGGTTGCTTTCATGAGTCAAAAACTTCATCCATGCATAAATGTGACGTGAGCACCTTGTCAGATTAGCTGGTGTTGCTTGCGATTGGGCACAGATTTTTTCAATCGTTGCAACAACTTGAGTTATGGTTTGAGTCAGTTCTTGTATTTGAATCGTGTTTGGTGTCGCAGTTGAGGCTAAATTGGAAATCCTGTCCAAGACTGCGCGTTGTTGCGTCTTGATGTTCTTAAGGTGGATTGTCTGCATTTGAATTTATCGCCTTACTGACTCATAATTTGCTACCCTGTTCTTAAGATACAAGGTTAAGTAGAGCGATTGCTCTATTGCTCTATTCAAGAAACCTCTTATATTAAGTTCGTTTGATTACTTATCATTCCTGAAAAAGCGTCACTGCGCAGGCACATCGAACACTGTTCCATCTACCGCCATCACCCGCAGTCCTGCATAAACGCTCAAGGACTACTTGTTGAAATAAACTACAGATACAAGTTAGTAATAAATACAACTATTAGTGCTGGGTGGAATGCACCACTAGCATCCATGATCGCCTCATAAAGGCGCAGTGCATGAACATCGCCAAAGGCGATCGCAAAGAATAAGTCCTTGAAAAAGGACTTTAGCTTAAAGACAGGGAACTTATTCACTGTAACTAATACGGTGGATAAGCATAATCATCTTCATCCGGATAAACGTAGGAACTAGAAACTCCTGCCATCTCCATCCGAGGTGTCTCCGCTTTCATAGTTTCCTTTCCAAAGTCCTTGTACTCTTCAAAAGTCTTAGAGATAATTTCAGACTCTTGGGAATCGGAAGCAATCAGGTAGTCTGTTAAACTGGCAACTGTGGGATGTTTGTAGTCTACAGTAGAAGCTACCAAAACTGTGTTTGGTTCAATTCCTCTTTCTTCACAGTTGATAATAGGGCAAAAAATTCCGTGAGCATGGAATAGTCCACCTTTTGGTGTCAGAGGCTGCTTGCGGTATCCAGCATAAGCTCTTTCTAGTTCAGCAACGAACCCGCTAGTGACTTTACCTTGTTGGTAGTCAGAGTAAGCCTTGCTGAAACTTGCTCCAGCTGCTCCATTAAGAGTTAACTGTAGAGGGGATTCATGTAAAAACTTTTTATCTTCTCCTACTAAATAAATTAAATAGCGAGTAAATGTTTTAAATTTAAGTTTGTCTGCTAAAAAAGCATCATAATTGTCTTTGAGTGTACCCAATTTCACACCAGTTTCTCGGTCTTTAACAGATAATGGTCCCCGACGCACGACGACTATCCGAGGAGTGGTAGTGATATACACCGTTTCGACTCCAGAGCTAAATTCATGCTCTAGCTCATGCCAATTGTCATCGGGTTGAAAACCCACTAACGTAGCATTATCCGGTTTAATTGCCAAACCGTGAGGCTGTAAGCCATTTGTGCCATAGCGAGGATTAATCATCTGACACCAAGGGATGACTTGAGAAGCTGGTGCATTATACTTCTCATCCTCAAAGTCGAATTTTACAGATAATTTCATCGTCTTAGGCGCTTGTCAGTGTTTTGCAGATCAAGTTTACATGGTTTAGCAATGCTTGAGGTTTCAATTCACTTAGTGGCTTGAAACACAATCAATATTATGAGTAAAAGCACTCAATAAGTTTCTTCAGCAAGTCATGCATAATATACTCATAATTTTAACAAATGCCTGTAAAATCGGCTATTTGGGGTATTTGGTTAAGAATGGGCAAATGTGCGACAACACGTCTAAAATGAGGTGAAAACAGGCTTAACCTGCTTTCAACTCATGGTCTTTTATAATTATCGCAAATTGGTGTAAAAGTCAACAATTTGTTCTGTGATTTCAGAAACACTCATACCATCTGTCGTTATTTCAACAGCATCTGGAGCTTTTTGTAGGGGGGATACTTTGCGAGTGCTGTCTTTCCAGTCACGTTCAGCGATATCCTTTTCCAGCTGCTGTATACTCACTTCTGGTTGACCAAGTTTATGAAAGTCTTGCTGGCGTCTACGAGCACGCTCGCTGACAGAGGCGGTGAGAAAGATTTTTACTTCTGCATCAGGGAAAACTTGGGTACCTATGTCCCTGCCTTCTGCAACTAAACCACCTTTTTTACCCCAATTCTGCTGTTGTTTGAGCAGTGCTTGACGTACAGCACTTTGAGCGGCGATCGCCGATACTTTAGATGTCACCTCGTGAGTACGAATTGCTTGGGTAACATCAATATCGTTAATCCTAACCTGCACTGGTGTTTGTAAGTCTTTGCCGGGAGATAGTTCAATGACACAGTGGTTGGCTACTTCTGCGATCGCACACTCATCATCTAAAGCTATTCCCTTTTGCAGCACCAACCAAGTGACAGCACGATACATTGCTCCTGTATCTAAATACACTAAACCCAGGTTTGCTGCGACTTGACGAGCGACAGTAGATTTTCCAGCTCCGGCAGGTCCGTCTATGGCGATGATGGGTTGGCGAGCGCGCAGAATGATGTTATCAATCAAACGTGTAGAACCAAGACGAGCAGCGATCGCGAGCATTCCTTCTTCCTCAATTTTTTCTTCTATAAGCATCAAGGTATTTGGTTCAACCAATTCAATATATTCCACTAAAACAGAACTGAACATTGCCACTTCTTGCCGTACCGCCCCTATGAGGGCTTTTGCATCACGAACTCCGGCGCTAAAAGCTGCTTGAGCGTTTTGCAAACCACGATACAACACTGATGCTTGTTGTTTTTGTGTTGCGGTCAAATATTGGTTACGAGAGCTTACGGCAAGACCAGATGCTTCTCGCACCGTAGGACAAGCAACAATCTCTATTGAAAAATTCAAATCAGCTACAAGCCGTTTAATAATGGCAAGTTGCTGACCGTCTTTTTGACCGAAATAAGCTCGGTCAGGCTGCACCAAGTTGAAAAGCTTGGTGACAATTGTGGCTACACCTTGGAAGTGACCCAACCGAGTACGACCACACAAGCCAGATATCATAGCAGATGGTGGGATAACTTGTGTAACTTTTGATTCTTGTATAATCTTCTGGGCAACTCCCATCTCTTCCGGAGTCGGAGCAAAAATTGCATCTACCCCTGCTTGTGAGCAAAGTAATTGGTCTTGCTCTGTTGTGCGAGGATAGCGTTGGTAATCTTCGTTTGGACTAAATTGCAGCGGGTTCACGAAGATACTAACAATCACTATGGCATTTTCTTGCCGCGCCCGTTGAATTAAGTTTAAATGACCTTGATGCAACGCTCCCATTGTGGGAACTAAACCAACTGCTGTGTGGGATCGAGCAGTCACCTCAAATGCTAACAGCTGCGCTTGATCCACAAGCTGGTTTTCAAAACGGTGTTGAGCTAAATAGCAGCGTAAAGCTGCGACTGTTGTTAACAGGCGCACAAAAATACCCCTAGTGTTGTCTATCTCTCCCCAGTAGTTTATATCTGAATTTGAGGAGTAGACCAGCAGCTAGGGGGATTGATGAGGAGGTATGGAGCACAGGAGAAAAAATGACTTCCTGACGTTTTCTCATCTTCCTCATCCCCCTCATTTCCATGGCAGGTACAAAGGGGAAAACTCCCAAGGACGCACTCTGCCTCCTCATCCCCGGTTCTTACCTTCCTAACACTTCTATCCGCACAGGTGCAACACCGCTACCCATCATTCCTAAAATCCGCGCTGCACCAACAGAAATGTCAATAATTCGACCGCGAATAAATGGTCCTCGATCATTAATCCGAACTACTACTGAACGACCATTACGCGTGTTGGTAACACGGACTCGCGTTCCAAAAGGTAAGCTGCGATGGGCAGCAGTCATCCCTTCTGGATTAAACCTTTCACCAGTAGCAGTGCGGTTGCCAGAACCATCATAGCCATAATAGGAAGCTACTCCTTTTAGTCCTTTGACTATCTGTCCTGGCAAATCTGGCACGGATATTTTTGGTATTTGTACCAGGGTATTTGTAGGTAAGTTAGCAATTTCATTCAGGGGAGATGCTTTACCTACTAGTCTTCGCAGACGATTTGTGGCTTGCAGAGCGTCTTTAGCTCGATCTTTGGTTGTATCTGCTAGCCATGTATGATCATCGATTTCCACGATTTCGTCGCCATTTGCCTTGATGATGTAGCGACCTTGTACTGATTGCTGACCAGCTTGGCCATTTTTCTGCTGGCTCTGATTTGGTGTGGACTCACCTGCTGCTATCCAACTCACCGTAATCTTGTTGGCGTCCACTTTGTCCCAGATCAGCTGGTTTATCTTGGCGGCTACGACCGAAGCCCTATGAATTGGGTCATCTTGAGTAGAGTTAGGTTGGTTTTTGACATCTATGCTTTCCCCAATTGATACTACCTTTGTTGGGCTGCTTGCATTTGTGCTGTCAAGCTTCGTGCCATTTTCATCACTAAATGCACCAACTTTTGTCTGGGCACTTGCAGTTGGCTGCTGACCAACATTTTCACCCACAAACGTAAGAACCGGAATTTTACGAATATAGAGTGTTGCCGCTTGACGTCCTGCGACTTCATGAGCCTGAATTTCAGTCATCACAGCATTAGAAGCAGGGTTTCCCGGTGGGGATTTGTATTCTCCTACTTTCACCACGTCACCAGAAGGAAGTGACGAACTTGGAGACGTTTCTTTGGTCGTTTGGGCGCGACCTATAGATTGTGTCCCGAAAACAGTAGAAAAGACAGCGACAACAGTCCACAAATGTTTTTGATTCATGCGTCCGAATGTTAAAGCGACTGAAGAACAGAGGTTTCTAAATTTGCACCACTGATGAGTGATAGATCTTAAAAAAAATTTCAACTCGTTCTGCGTTCACTTTTTGCGTAACTGCAACAGACTATCACAAACCTAGATGTTTGGGGATCAGGTTTTTGATTAATCCTTGGTCAATTTATCAAAATTTAACTCTCATTTCAAGTCACAAACCTTACAAATATGAGCATTTTGGCTATGTGACAGTTTTTTTATGATTAGAAATTTTATTATCAAAACCTCATAATAATTTAGTAATTAAATTGATTGCAGTAGCATATACGCTTGTCTAGAAACATAATTGATGCTAAAGAAAGGTGATTTAAACTGCTGAACATACTTTTACTTTATTTACAGTAGTTTTTTTTAACAAAAAGTTTAAATAAACAATAAGTATATTTAGTATTCTTTATAACTACGAAGAAAGATTTTTTTGAAAAAACTAACTTTTTGGTCTTATTTCTGAGTTGCTTTGCAAGTAATATAGCGTTTCCCGCCTGGCTAAGGTACAGCAAGAAAGAAGAAACCGCAGGTAAACGCACCCTGGACGCAGATAAATATGTACCTTAGCCAAATTAGAACCGCATTAACACAGTTTTCGCTTGCAAAACGATATAAATATTCAGGTTAACTTGAAAAATCATTATTTGTTTAGTAGCTATATATACTAAGTCTTTCATCATATTTGAAATGACAAGATAAGACACAATATTCATAGGACTTACGCATTGACAGGAAATACGAAATATGGAGTATGGATTTGGGACATTCAAACCTGATTTTTCGATAATCTTTAAGCGATCACCACCCATCTGGTGGTAATTCTCAAAAGTCTGGAACGACCAAACTACGTTATACACATGATGTTACTTTTATAAAGCACGTAAGTCCTAATTCAGTAAAATAAATTATACACAGAGCGAAATTGACAAAACAGCAATGCTAATGTTATTTGAAGAAAATTTTTAGGTGAATGGGCATATAAGGTTGGTATTCCGGCAAAAAGTGGAATTTCTGGTGGAATTATTGCTGTTGTTCCAAATGTCATGGGGATTGGAGTGTTTTCACTACCTCTCGATTCACGCGGTAATAACGTAAGTTGCTAATTAGTCCCTAGAAACGGTATATAAGTCATACGAAAACTCCCTTTTGAAGTATTGCAAAATACTATTAATTGAGAACTGGTACTTAAACTCAGGCGTTTTTTGATAACTAGCAACTTGGGTTAATAGTGTTCGGGGGGTTAAGGTTTGTGAAGAACTTTCGCAGCAGTTTGGTTTACACTTGTTCGAGTGTTCGCAAAGAAACTTATTTTAGGGAAAAAGAGTGGTAATTCACACCCTCCCTGGAATAAAAGTTATCCTAAATCACTGCGTTGGATAACATTGTTTAGATTTGTACATGCATTTGCGCCTCTACCTTTATAAAATCGGACTGAAATTTTGATCCACAACCTCTTTCATAACCTCAAGAAATGTCCGCAAAACTGGTAATGACTCATCTTGTCGCCAGACAGCTACTAGCTCCACCTCTGCATCCGATAGATTCAAAGTAATGTATACAACTCCTGTTCTGTGAATATTACGTATGGATGCAGGAGCAAGGGAGACACCCATACCAGCAGAGACAAGACCAAGAATTGTCTGCTTTTGGCTGGCTTTTTGCACGACTTTAGGGCTAAAACCTGCTTGTTGGAATAAACTAATACACTGGTCGTAGTAGCCCGGTTCTAATTGACGTGATACCAGAATGAAGGACTCATTAGCCAGCATGGGTAATGCTAACTCTGGCTGAGTTGCTAAAGGATGAGTCTCTGGCAATATCACAACAAGTGGCTCCTTGAGGATTGGTTCAAGAGTCAAAGAAGCATCAGGTGTAGGCGGAATCATCAAACCAAGATGGATTTGCTGTTCTTGCAGCGCCTGCACTTGAGCACTTGTTGTCATTTCCTCTAATTCGAGTTCCACGCGTGGAAAACGCTCTCGAAAAATCCTCAAAGCTTTGGGTAAAACGCTATAGGTAGCAAAACCAGAGAATCCCACCTTGAGTCGTCCGCTTTCTCCCTGAGCCACTTGTCTTACTATCTCTACAGCCTCAGTTGCTTTCAGTAAAATGTGACGTGCTTCTACTAAAAATGCTTTTCCTGGTTCTGTTAATTGAACTCGGCGCTTAGTGCGCTCAAACAAGAGTACGCCTAATTCATCCTCCAGCTGACGGATTTGTTGACTTAAAGGTTGCTGAGTCATGTGCAGTCGTTCTGCAGCTCGACCAAAGTGCAGTTCCTCTGCAACAGCAACAAAGTAGCGTAAATGTCGAAGCTCCATTAGAACATTTTAAGTGTTAATTGCCTATCAAAAATGTGTTGGACAGTGAAAACATTAGCACTTATGTTAGAAAGTAACAACAAGAATATTCAAAATAACCAATATTTAGGGATTTGATTCCATGAAAGACGACACCAGTCCTGATTGGGAAAATGCTGCTTTGCTGACTATAGATATACAAAAATCTTTTGCATTACCTGGGGCTTGTGCAGAGATTCTTGGTACATGGGAAGTGATACCTAAAATTCAGCAATTATTACAAGCATTTAGACAAAGCGGGAAACCGATTATTCATGTTATCAGGATTTATTTACCCGATGGTTCCAATGTTGATTTATGTCGCAGACAAGATATTAAAAATGGCAAGCAGGTTGCAGTTCATGGCACTGATGGAGTAGAACTTGTCAACGAATTAAAACCATCATTTCAAATAATGCTTGATATAGATAAGCTAATTTCAGGAGCTTTTCAATGGGTTAGTCATCATGAATGGATTATGTACAAACCAAGATGGGGAGCTTTTTTTCAAACCTCTCTTGAAAAACATTTACGTGAGTATTCCATTAACACTTTAGTGATTTGCGGATGTAACTTTCCTAACTGCCCACGCACTACCATTTATGAGGCAAGTGAACGAGATTTTAGAGTCGTTTTCATTCCAAATGCTACATCTCAAGTCTATGAGCGAGGTTTGCAAGAGCTAAGGAATATTGGCGTGATTTTGATGAGTACTGAAGAGTGCATAGCTTTAGCAACACAAACAGTAAAAACTTCCGGAAAAAGCTTTTATTGATAAGGATAACAGACGATGAGCTTAGAATTTAGCACAAATACATTCGAGAAAGAGAAGATTATCTTAGCAGGGAAAGAAGAATATATCGTTGGAGGAGGACGCCATCTTTTTCCACTTTTACCTAAAGCTTTTGCAGAAATTCACCAAATCGGAGTGATTGGTTGGTCGTCCCAAGGTCCTGCTCAAGCACAAAATTTAAGAGATTCTCTAGCAGGAACTAACATCAAGGTCAAAGTAGGTCTTCGGAAAAATTCATCTTCTATTCCATTGGCAGAAAAAGCTGGCTTTACTAGAGACAATGGCACATTAGGAGAAATGTATGAAGTCATCTCTGAATCTGATTTGTTAATTCTTCTCATTTCTGATGCTGCACAGGCAGCAAATTATCAGCAAATTTTTGAGGCTATTCGTCCTGGAACTACACTCGGATTATCTCATGGATTTTTGCTTGGACATCTAAAAAACATTGGGGATTCATTTCCTGAAACCATTAACGTGATTGCTGTTTGTCCTAAAGGGATGGGACTTTCAGTCAGGCAACTTTATGAACAGGGTAAAGAAATTCATGGCGCTGGCATTAACTCCAGCTTTGCCATTCATCAAGATGTTAATGGAAGAGCAACAGATTACGCACTTGCATGGGCAGTAGCAATTGGTTCTCCTACAATCTTCCAAACGACTCTTGAATCAGAATATAAGTCTGACATTTTTGGAGAAAGAGGAATTTTGCTGGGAGCAGTTCACGGAATTGTAGAAAGTTTATATCGCTGGTTGATTCGTTCTGGACATTCTCAGGAGGAAGCTTATATAAATTCTGTAGAATCTCTCACTCAACCAATTAGCAATATGATTTCTAAAAATGGGTTCTTGTCCATTTATATATCTCTAACTGATGCCGAAAAAGAAACCTTCAAAAAAGCTTACTCTGCTGCTTATCATCCTGCTTTTGAAATCTTAATGGAGATTTATGATGAAGTTGCTTCTGGAAATGAAATTCGTAGCGTGATTGAAGCAAACAATCGTCATCAGCGTTTTCCTATAGGAAAAATTGACGGCACACAAATGTGGCAAGTTGGCGTCAATGTTCGTGATAATAGACGACCTGAGAAAGTTTCCATTCATCCTGTAACTGCTGGAGTTTATATCGCTACCATGATGGCTCAAGTAGACTTATTGAAGGAAAAGGGACATCTTTACTCTGAAATTGTCAATGAGTCCATTATTGAAGCGGTGGATTCTTTAAACCCTTACATGTATCAAAAAGGGGTGGCTCATATGCTTAATAATTGTTCCATGACAGCACAGCTTGGAACTAGAAAATGGGCACCACGATTCGATTACATTTTCTGCCAGCAGGCTTTTACTGCATTGGATGATAACAAACAGACAGATGAAAAAGTTTTTGAAAACTTTTTGACGAATGACATTCACCAAGCGTTGTCGATTTGTACTCAGCTGCGACCTTCTGTCGATATTTTTGGATAAAATTGAGCTGAAAGTATGGGTTTAACTGCTTTACCGAGGTGGCTAAGGTAGATGTCGGGGATGCGGAGTTAATTATCCGTACTCTGTTTAACAGCACAAATCATGCAGCGCTGTGGAAAACCCGCATCACAACCCTGATTGAGCTTTACGACAAGCACCAAGTCTGCCCAACATTAGCACAGGGACTTGTCCCAGAAAAAACCATCAATGCCTTGATCTCAGAAATGGTAAGCGACAAAGCAGCCCAAACATGGCTGGAAGTTTGGCAGGAAGTTGTGGGAAATCGTCCTGATACCAAGTTGCGTTCTGTTGTAGTAGCGCTTTAGGGCAATACGGTTCAGTTAAGAAGAATTGTAGGTTGGGTTGCGCTCGGCTTAACCCAACAAAAGCGAGGCAGGTGTTGGGTTTCGTTCCTCAACTTATGCGCTACGCGCAGGCACTTTCACACAAATCAAATAAAATTGCTATGAAAGTCTTCTCAAATTCAGTTTCTTCTTGAACCTCGGTAAATTCGATCCATTTGGTCTTTTGAAAGTCGTGTTATTGGAAACCTTTGATGCACGTCATAGAAAAATTCTTGAGGCGGATCAACTGCCGTTTCTTGTTCAGAAATGTTATTTTTTATGTTATTACCATTTAAAAATTCTTCCTTAAGTCGTCTCTCATCTGTGTCATCACTTTTGAGTTGACTTTGAGGCAAGACATAAGCATGAGTTTCTGGATCGAAGGCTAAAACTTCTCCTTTTTCAATGTTATAAATCCAGGCGTAAATCTTTAGTTGTCCTTGGTATAGCTTGGAGCGGATAACTGGATAAGTCCGCAGATTTTCAATTTGAGTCAGTACATTTTCAGCGGTTAAAATTTCGAGTAGTTCTTCCCCCTTGTATTGGGTGTAATGTTCTTTTACCAATAGTCGGGTTGCCTCTGCATACTTTAACCAATCATGAACAAGCGGCATTTCATCTCGCAGACTATGTAACTTCATCAGCCCTTTCATTGCACCACAATGCGAGTGACCACAAACAATAATTTGTCGAATACCTAGAGCTTGCACAGCGTATTCAATTGTCGCACCTTCACCGCCCTTGGTTGCTCCAAATGGCGGAATAATATTGCCAGCATTGCGGATAACAAATAATTCACCTAAATCAGCTTGTGTAATTAGATTTGGGTCTACACGTGAATCAGAACAAGTAACAAATAACACTCTGGGTTTTTGACCTTGAGATAGTTGTTCAAAGAGTTCTTGGTGTGTACTAACATAATTAGCCTTAAATTCACGCAGACCTTTAATTAATTTCTTCATACAGCTAACTTTTGACAAATAGAGGCAATATCAGAAAAATTTTCCCTGTATAGTTAGTGTAGTATAAAAATGTTATAAATTTTATCAATTTGTCATTCAAGCAAATCTAAGTGCTCATGGGTGTCAGCAGCAACTGTCTTGAGTATCACTTCTGAGTTGGTGTGGGTAAAAGTCGTTGGTAGTGCGGCAGCTTACGTTCCTCCGCTTCCCCCCGAAACGTGCCTTGGCGATCGCATTTATGCCAATCCTTTATATCTTGCACCTGAGCGTATCAATCGGCACGAACCAAAAATATGGGCAAAAAATTATATTATTTTTATAATCTTTATCTTGTTAAATAAGTGGAGTTTAGACTGTCTAAACTCCAGTCATTAATCGCATTTCATATTATTTCAACTCACTGCAATCGACATTTGGGCACTCTGATTCCCCAAGCTATCCACTCCACACACAGTATAAGTTCCTGGTTCAACAGTCGCAAAGGTTATAATGAAGCGTGTTCTAACTCAGTTTGCGGTTGTGGTGGGACGACAAGGTAGTCAGAGGGAATTTTTTGCACCTCACCCATAAAAAAAAGCGCTTGATACACAGAAACTGCTACATCGGCGCGAGTTGCTGGTATATTGGGCTTGAGTAATTTTGTATTTGGGTAACTAGCTACAAGACCTGCACTTGTGGCAATTGCAACCTGAGTTATTGCAGAATCAGGAATTAGATTGGTATCGTGATAAATCTCTTGAAGGGTTGCAAGCTTCTCAGGCTTTACTTTTAAGGCAAGATCCAAGCCTTTTACCAGAGTCAGCAAAACTTCTAATCGAGAAATCCTACTGTCAGGAAAGAAGCGATCATTGAGAAACCCATTTAGAAATCCTATTGCATAAGCTGTTTGAATAGCTTTTGCTGCCCAGTGATGAGCCGCAACATCGATAAAACGAATATAGTCCCGTTTTTTCTTAAGTTTTGTAAATGTCTTAGTAAGAATAACAGCAAATTCAGCACGGGTTACTGAAGTGTCAGGGCGAAACGTCCTATTGGGAAACCCGGTGATAACCCCTTCATTCGCTAATGATTCTACAAATAAGCGTGCCCATTGATTTTGAATATCCCGAAAGGATTTAGGAGTAGATGCCATTGTCGCTCCAAGCTAGCTATTTTCCTGATGTTCTTGCTATGTATTATTTTTCCCATCAGCAGAAAACGGGAATTATTAGCTTGGTGATCCACGATCACGCTCAAATTCAAATTGTTTTGACGAGAGAGGCTTAATGGTATAGCAACAGACATATCGTTTAGGACATCGTATTTCTCTTAAGAGGGAACAGGGAACAGGGAACAGGGAAATGTCCTAACAATTATGGCGACTGCTATAGTTGTATAGTTGCATCATCTGATAAATGTCTTAAGATGGGATGATGGTAACACAAGGATGAAAAAATCCAACAAACAAAACCTGTTCCATACTGAACCATAACAACTAAAGATATGGGTTGTACTGAGAAGAGTTTTTCACTGCCTTCAGTACGTAAAATCTTTAAGGTTGGAAAAGACGAAAGTAGCCGCACAGCCTAGAAATAAGTTGAGGCGGGTAGGACTGTTTGAACCAGTCAAAGTGCGTTCAGCACAGAATAATGTTGAGTAGTAGGACTTTTAGTCCACATAGCAACATCAGTTCAAAATCCTGGTTTTTCAAAGCCAGGAGAGTTTAATATTAACTATGTCTTTAGTTTCCACAATCAAAAGTATATACACTGATGGTGCTTGCACAGGCAACCCTGGCCCTGGTGGTTGGGGTGTGGTTGTCTATTTCAGTGATGGTTCGATTCACGAAATGGGCGGTGCATCCTCCCGAACGACTAACAATAAAATGGAGATGCAAGCTGCGATCGCCGCCCTCCAATTTTTGCAAGACTCAGGACAAAATGAAGCCATCACCCTCCACACCGACAGCGAATATCTGATAAACTGCGTGACAAAATGGGTGAAAAGCTGGAAAAGGAAAGGCTGGAAAAAGTCAGATGGAAATCCTGTGCTGAACCAAGACCTGTTAGAAATCTTAGACGATCTTAATAGTCCACGAGTTAGATGGGAGCATGTGCGGGGTCATGCAGGTAATATTGGTAACGAACGCTGTGATACGATCGCCCGCGCCTTTGCCAATAACAAAACTTTGTCCTTGCAACAACAAAACTTTTCTTTGGAACAAAAGAACGGTCTAAGTATATCAAGAGTATCAGATTCGGAAACAAATCCTACAATCATTAACACAAAGAAAGAAGCAATCACTACTCTTGCAACAGATATAACCAATATGGAACCACAAACCCACTCTCCTAGTTCCGCAAATGAGGAATTACCCCGAGAAATCAGGGTAACACAACTGCGCAACTTAGTAGAAACTCTCCGCATTGCGGACGAAATTGCCGAGAAAGGTTACCTGATCACAAGTTCTGAACTGGCAGACTTGATGGATGTTCACGCCAGCGCTGTTACCAGTCGTGGAGACGAGTGGCGCTGGCGAAACTGGCTTGTCTCACGGGTGCGGCGTGAAGGTAATCAAATTCTCTGGGAATTGGAACGGGGCGATAAGGTAGAAAGTGAGACGGAATCGTGAAGTATCCCAACAAAATCCCCTGTTTGTTGGGGTAAGAACTTACGCGAGTCGTTAAACAATCAGCACTTCAGGACTCATCACTGAGTACTGTACTTACGTCCTCGCCACTCTTTAGGGGTACGGAATGCAGATAGATAAATCCGTAGCACCGCGATTGGATCAGCCAAAGGCGAAAGCCAGAACAACCAACCGCCTTTTGCTTGATTGCGATCATAGGAGGGTGCGATCGCAAAAAGCATAGCAAAGCGAATCAGCAGTAGAAAAAGATTCAGTACCACCAGGAAAAGCAGAGGAGCAGGGGAGGTATTGAGCAGTGGAGAAAAAAAGAGGTAGATGAGGACAACTACAAGCGGTAAACCTTGAACTGCTGTGAGGAGCCATAAATCTCCCCAAACTTGAGCACGGGACGAAGCGTCTTTCAAGTCAAGGCTTCGCCCCCATTGTTCCCAAGTTTCCATTGCTCCCTCATACATCCTTACCTTGAGCACTTTTGCCCCATCTAAAAAGCCAACTTTATACCCAGAGGCAGCTATGTTCCGTGCTAAAGTGACATCATCACAAAAAGAACCTTTCGCACTCGTATATCCACCCACAGCTTTTAGAACAGAGCGACGGCACAAATAGCATTGTCCATTCGCCATCACTCGTTCTGACTGCTGAGCATTCACACCAGCAGGATTAAATCGGTAAAGCAGAGTCATCAACAAAGCTGGTTGTAGCCAGCACTCTCCTGGATATTTGAGAATGAACTGGGGTGAGAGAGAAACCAAGTCATAGCCTTGAGTTTCTGCTGTCTTCACCAAACCCGCAACCAAACCAGGTGATGGTTGTATATCAGCATCCATACCCAGAAACCACTCACTCGCCTCACAGGTGTGCAAAAAGCCGTAATGCAAAGCCCAAGGACGCCCCACCCAACCAGTTGGTAAGGGATCATCGCTCATCAGGCGAAAGCGAGGATCTTTTTGCTGTGCGGTTTTGACTAACTCAGGTGTGCCATCACTAGATTTGCTATCTACAATGATTATTTCTCGGACTTCATAGCTTTGGTGAGAAATCCCGTCTAGCAAAGGGGCAATACGAAGAGCTTCATTTAAGGTAGGAATGACGACACTCACACACCCCAAAAGTTCTGGTGTGGATTTTTGGGGTGTAATGGGAGGATGGCGGCTAGGTCCTTTTAACAGACGCGACAGCAAAATTGCTGTTGCGCTTAGTTGGATGAGCAGTAATAACAATGAAAGAGCACTTGCGAAACTCAACGCGTCTTGCACAGCAAAATACCTGGGGATGGAAATCAAAGCTTTATTTGACAGCAACTTTGACGCTTGCTACAGTAACTTCGGTTGTTGGTGCAACAGCAACATTAGCAGATGCAGCAATTGATCTCCACCAAAGTACTACAGCTGGAACTACGCCCAAGACAAAGCCTAATGAAACTGGGATAGCAAATCCAGCTGCTAAGCTCAGTCCTGCAGCAAAAGCAAAATTGCTAAGATAAACGACTAAGGGGACATTGAGTTGCGATCGCTCCAATTTTATGGGCGTGTTTCTCCACAGCAATGCTGCCACGCTCATAAACAGGGCGCTAGTGCCAAACCAACCCGCATAATTTTGATAGGGTGTTCCAAAGAACTCACCTGGATTTTCCCAAAACCAAAAGGGGAGAGATGTTTGACTCATGGCTGGTTCCAATGCAAAGTCCCAGCAGGTAAAAAGCAAAGCGCCCAATGCTATAGCGCCTACTTGGCCCACTAAACTGGGATTTTGAGCTACCCTCAAACCAGTACGAGCAATCAGGTAAGCAGACAAGCCCACATAAAACCAGGATAAGGGAATTGTAAATGGCACAAGCCCCGCAATCTTATATCCTAAGCCACTCAAGTAACTGTAGTATCCAAAGGGAAATCCAGTACTTGTGCCCAGTAATTCACTGCCCACCGATATTAATACAGATGGTAGTAGAAACCCTAGCCAAGTGCGCCATCCCAATACTCGATATGCATAAATGGAGACGGCTATTGTCCCCAAAATAATATCTACCACACCACCATCAGCCATACTCAACTGCATGGCTTTTTGTCCAACCTCTCCTGAATTGAAAATTGTTTCGGCATTAGGTATGACCAATAGAATGCCTATTAGTCCAAAAGCCTTTGCCAAGATATGACCAGTGAGGCATACACGCTGAGCGATAACAAGTTGTCTCATGATAATCCCTTAACAAGACATGATACGCGGCTACAAAGCTTGTAATAGTTTACAAATGTTTAAGAAATTTTTTAATACTTTGAGCGGGAATTTTTTGCAAACTGACCTTGCTTTCTTTATGGAAAGCATAACAGCCTCTTGATAGAAGGTAAAAAAAATATGATAATAAACATATAGTTTAAGCTATTCAAGCCATTATCTATCAATTAAATTGGCTTTCCTGTGACGGCTTATAGTGTTGCGATTCATGCTTTGCTACAAAGCAGTACGTATATGCTTTAGATAGCTGTGAAATTATAGCTTATTCTGTATGTTGGGAACAACTAATGTCAATCTCGAAAAGACCGCCTTTGCTTTCCCTAGCATTACTACTGCTTACTTACACCAGCACTGGGTGGATAATATCTAAAATATACACTCCTTGGTATATGTGGCTACTGGCTGTTATTGCTATCTTACTTATCACGGGAGGTTTAACGATTTCCGGGACAAGGCTTGCAAACTTTTCTTTATTGTTATTCAAATCAAATCTTAGGTCTTTTGGTCTTAGCGTTTTAGCGGCTTTCTTGTTTTTTTTAATGATAGCCAGGTTTCGACTATTTCTTGATACGTTGCTCATCGTTGCTGCGACTGCATTAGCAAGGATGGATCTTCAAACAGCTGGCTTTAATCAAGGACAAACCTTTTGCTTGTTGTCTATCTTGTGTTTGACGAGTTTAGCCTTAGGTGCGTTGATTCATAAGTTGATTTAACTCAACAGTCCATAGTTGCTATGGACTGTTAGGTTTAACTAATGACTAGCTTGCAACTGCCTCGGCTGGTGCTGCAACTGGATAAACGCTAACCTTTTTACGGGTTTTGCCCTTGCGTTCAAATGTGACTACGCCGTCAATTAAAGCAAACAAAGTGTCATCTTTGCCAATACCAACGTTGTTACCAGGATGAAATTTAGTCCCGCGCTGACGCACTAAGATATTTCCCGCCCGGACAACTTCACTACCGTAGTGCTTTACACCCAGTCTTTGAGCGTTAGAATCACGACCGTTGCGTGTACTACCTGTTCCTTTCTTATGAGCCATAATTTCCTCTTGTGTCTCTACTTGTATCTATTATTCAGCAGCTGTTTCTTCAGCGGGTGAATTCTGGGCGACTGGTTGTGCTACAACATCGACAGTCTCTGGAGTTTCAGTTGTTTGGGCTGGTTCTATAGTCACCTCAGTTGCTGCATTTAAGGCGATCGCCTTTTCTTCGGAAGCAAGCACCGAACCGTCGAGGCTAATTGAATTAATCAATAATCTAGTGATTTCCTGGCGATGACCCCGTTTTTTACGAGTTTTCTTTTTCGGTTTCATCTTATAAACCAGGACTTTGCGACCTCTTAGATGCCGCATCACCGTGCCTTCTACCTTTGCTCCTCCCACAAGCGGCTGTCCTATGGTGACTTCGCCGTCGTGCTGCACTAGCAATACTTTATCTATAGTAACTTTCTCGTCTGGTTGAACATGCAGCAGTTCAATGTCATAAAACCGACCAGCTTCGACTTTTACTTGCTTGCCGCCGGTTTCAATAATTGCGTAGGTCATAAAATTGTCCTTGAGGTTGCCGTACAGGTAGCTGGACTATATGCTCGTTAAGACTGCTTTCCAGCTTTCGTATTGCCTTTACCTGATCCGAGCAGGATTGAGACACACAATCTCTCAATATACCTCAATGACTACAAGTATGTCAAAATAAATAAGGATTAACTCTTGACCAAGAAAAGGGTGTAGGGGAGCCAGTACTGCCAAGAGTTGTGCCTTGCGGAGCCAGTACTTGATGAGGGTTTCCCGACAGAGGTATCTGGTGAGACCAG
>NZ_CAWPKW010000353.1:0-27741 GCF_963888615.1 Brasilonema octagenarum UFV-OR1
GTTATTTCCCCAGTGGTTGCGCTTTTCTGGTTTGGCTTGAGGACGGTATTTTTTGCAAAAACCCCGGTACTTCTGGGCGCATTCTTCTAAAGTCTTGCCTAAAGACAAAAACGCTGGATGCCATTGAGTTATACCATCATCACTCAGTCTGTCGTGGATGCCATAATTGCTGAAATCGTAGAAAAAGCCTTGCTGCATTCCTGCTGCTTTGGGGTTAGCGTGGATGTAGCGCAGCGTATTTAATGCCCTTTTGCTATCTGTATTTGCAAAGCCGGTGCTGTGATATCTTTTTTCCCAAAAGTGTCCTGTGCGATTGAGCATCCGGTTAAAGCACATTGCGGTGTACCAGTTTAACCAGTGCATGATTTTGGGTAGTTCTTCGCTTTGTGCTGGTTCCAGCAGGTAATGGACATGATTGCTCATAATGCAAAGGGCGTAGAGTTTAAATCCATATTTCTCCTTTGCTTTCTTGATCGCGTAGAGAAACACTTCTCGACACTCTAGGCGAGTGAGGCGAAATTCGCGGTTATTACACCGGGTGGTGATGTGATAGCAAAATCCGCTTTGTAAATTTCGGGGAGAACGAGCCATCAATACACCATCACATGAGAGCCAATATCGATTAAAACAATCATCTCTTCATCCGCATCAGGATTTGGCTCAAATGTATAGATAATGCGGCAATCATACTCAACCCAACACGCCCACAAACCATCTAAATCACCTTTCAACTTATGTGATTTTAAAGCAGGTGCGAATGGGTCAGTCGTAAGTAATTCCAAAACCTCGAAAATTGTTTCTTCAAAACGAGGGTTTTTACGAACAACTCGCTTAAAAGCACGCTTGAAGCTATTAAGCTAAACCACATCTAGTTTGCATATTGAAAATTCTTGTAACTCTTGTGGGGTGCGTATCTGGTCTCCCTTCATTATGCAATTTAAATGTGGAACAGCTTATCCCAAATTAGTACTCTCATTCCTCACTCAGCAAATCAGCCCGTAGGTTAGCAAGAGTACCACGTTTTGCTATACCTGTTCTCATTGCTTCCAGTGTTTGTGCTGCATTGCTGGCGATTTCTTGACGCCGTTTTTCAACTCGCCGTTTATAAATTAGTTCCAGTAGTAAATCTTGCTCTTCGGTTGAAAGAGCCTCTACATATTCAATGACTGTCTGTAAGGATGCAGGCTTGCTCATCAGCAATGTTTATAGGTTTTGATGATTTTATATTCCTTTATTTTATAGCAGTTCTCAACTGGGTGTAATATAGATTGTTTGTAAGCAAATTGTAGCAAAACAAAGTAAAGTTTTGAAGAATTAGTTACTATGCCAGAAATGTCAGACACCGAGTCACAACCTAAAAGCGAAGAATTCGATGTCTTCCTCGCACACAACAGTGCAGACAAACCCGAAGTGAGAGCCATCGCCCATCAACTTAAGGAACGCGGTATTAAGATATGGCTCGATGAAGAACAAATTCCACCAGGCAGATCATTTCAAGACGAAATCCAAAAAGTAATTCCACTCGTGAAATCCGCCGTCATCTTTATTGGTTTGAAAGGATTAGGAAAATGGCAGACAATGGAAGTGCGATCGCTAACAAGAATGTGTGTTGAGAAACATATTCCTTTGATTCCTGTTCTCCTTCCTGGCGTGAGTCAATTTCCAGAAAAATTAGTCTTTTTAAAAGAGTATATACGGGTAGATTTTTCTAAAAGTACTGATGATGCTCAAGCGTTGAAGAATTTGGTGTGGGGAATTACTGGAAGTCAATCATCAGCACAACAAAAGCCAACTGAACTGTGGTTCAATGGTGATCGCTTGCAGCAGTTCCACAAAGCACTCCTGAGTGCATTTCCTACCACAGCAAAACTCAAGCAGATGGTTCGCTTCAAATTAGATGAGAACTTGGAGGCGATCGCAGGAGGTGCAAACCACTCAGAAGTTGTATCCAACCTGATAGAATGGGCTGATGCTGAAGGGCGACTGGAAGAGCTATTAACTGCTGCTCGTAAAGACAATCCTGGTAACCCAGCTTTGAAGAGATTTGATGAACAAATGCGCGGTGGTTAGCGATCGCCTAATTTTTCAGTACTATGCGCCACTACCTCTTTTTCTTGGCGTCCTTGGCGTCTTGGCGGTTTATTTAATTCGGTATTCTACCTTATGGGAACGCCTAGCGGCGAACGGGCGGTTTAGGAGTAATCAACCAGACTTAATATTATTTCCGCCTCTTTCCTGCCTAATAACGATTATCATTATTATATGACTATACCCAAAATTACTGTTGTCGCAGGTTCAGCAGGCGCAGGAAAAACCACTTGGATTACTCAACAAATAGCTTGTAGTGATGTCACTACGAGTCATGTATTGTATTTCAGTCCTGGAGTTGGGAATGTTCCCATCGATCAAACCCGCCTGAAAAGCGAATATCCTACTGTTAAAGTCTTTAAAGATGGAGAAGAAGTTGAGTTTCTCAGACACTTACCCTCAGCAGACGCTGTTTATATCGAACTGGGATTTTATTTAGAACTGAATGCCGTAGCACCAATATTGGATAATTTATCGTACCGTGCAATCGCCATCTTGCCACCACATCTCCAAGACTCTGAGTATCATGCTTGGGCAGATAAAATTATACTAGGAGCAACGACAAATAGTAGTATGACCACTACCCAGTTATGGCGTGTTCCTACAACTGGTCAGGTTATCGATGAAGATAGTTTGGAGGAGTTTTGGTATGAAATCACTCACGGTGCTTACGGTCAAGTCAGCCGCGCTAAGGGAATTTTTGATGTTGGAGATGGGCGATCGCTTTATGCTGATTTCGCTGCAGGCGTTCCATCAACCGATTTTCTAGAATTAGACTTACCCCGCCACTTGGAAAATAGACCCCAACGTTTCAGTGGGATAGAAGTGTCAGGACAAAACTTGGATGAAGCCGCGATGGGGCAAACTTTAGAAGACTGCTGTTTGTCAGACGCTGCAATTTGGCAATACCAACAACAGGTAAAACAAGTTCTACTTGAGGAGATAGAAGCGTGAAAATAGCGGTCATGTCATGTATTCATAGCAACTATGAAGCCTTGGATGCTGTCTTGGTGGATATTGACAAGCACTCATGCGAAAAAATTTATTGTCTTGGTGATTTGGTAGGATATGGTCCTTATCCTAATGAAGTGGTAGCGCAAATTCGTTCGTTAAATATTCCTACCGTCGCTGGTTGTTGGGATGAGGATATTGTCGAAGCATTGAATTCTTGCGAGTGCAGTTTTCCTTCCCTTTTGGCTGAAAAGCGGGGAAAAATCGCTCACGAGTGGACAAACAAGGAAATTCTTCCAGAGAACCGCCAATTTCTCGCCCAATTACCCGATACTTTCCGTGAAGGAAACATAGCGTTTGTTCACGGTAGTCCCCATAGCAACCACGAGTATTTGTTACCAGAACTCGATGCTTTTGTGGCACTAGAGCGCGTACTTTCCACAGAAAGCGATGTGTTATTTTGTGGTCATACTCATGTGCCTTATGTCCGTACTCTGGATGGAGGAAGTTTACAGGTACGTACTAAAGGTGAGAATGGACAAGAAGAGGAAAGGCACTTTACAGCACCGCTGAAAAAGATTGTCAATGTGGGTTCGGTGGGAGAACCTCGACATGGAAGACCTCATGCAACTTATGTTATTTACGACACTGACACTCAAGAAGTCACGCTACGGGAAGTACCCTACGATTATCAGAAAACTGTAAGGGGGATTATTGAAAAGGGTTTACCTGCTATTTTTGCTTGGCGTTTAGCGCAGGGAATGGAGTTTGCAGAACGTGCGGATGATCCAAGCCATGTGTGTACGAGGTAAAACAGTGAACAGTGAACAGGCTGCTGATGACTGATAACTGATAACTGATAACTGAATAACCGTTGACAAATGACCAATAACTAATAATGAATAACCAATGACTAAATGGGCAATTTTAAGTGGAATTGAAGGAAATTTGGCGGCTTATGAAGCGGTGATGGCAGATATTAAGCGTCAGAGTCGTTTTGTGCAGGCATTATATATTCTCGGTGATTTGGTGGGATCAACGAAAGAATCTGAAGAACTGGTGGAAAGAGTGCGTAATCCCCGAGTTGGTGAATTGGAACCGCTTGTGTGTAAGGGATGGTGGGAAGAACAGTGTTTGATTTTGCATGGTGTTGGTGCGACTGGGGAACCGACGGAGTTAATGGCGAGGTATGGGGGAGAAACGGTTAAATTACTGTGGGATAGTGTGTCCCGTCAGACAGTACAATGGTTACGAAACCTTGATTTTGGTTTTTTTGAGTTGGATTGTTTGTTAATTCATGGTACGACAGTATCTGTTAGTGAAGAACTGACACTTTTAACTCCACCCATTCAAATGTTGGATAGGTTGTCGCGGATGCAAGCGAATAACCTATTTTGTGGTCGTTCTGGTTTGACTTTTCAATATCAACTAGAAGCAGGTTCTATCACCACACAAGTTACAACCCTCGATAGTCAAACTTCTCCCACAACTATCAACGTTTCGTCGCGTCAAGTGGTTGGGGTGGGGAATGTGGGACGCACTCCTGGGGAAGCAACCTATACCCTCTATAGCCCAAACACAAACCAAGTCGAATTCCGGACTGTCCGCTACGGGGAAAAAAAGGGTTTTGGAGTCAATAAGAAGGGGTATAAGGGTGTAGGGGTATAAGGGTGTAGGGGTGTAAGGGTGTAGGGGACATGGGGGCGCTTGACACCAAGATGATTTTAGAACAGCCTTACAGATATGCTTACTCTTCGGTGGTTCTACCAGAAAGCAAAAAAAGCTGTTTGAAAACGATTATCATTATTTAGCAGAACAATTATTATTCACTCCCATGTCATCAGAAAATCCTTCTGCTAATCACACAGCACCTACAGCTACAACCCTGATTCATCGCCCCCGTCGCTTACGTCGTACTGCGACTTTACGTCGCATGGTGCAAGAAACAACGCTGACTGTCGATGACCTCATTTATCCCATGTTTGTCATGGAAGGTGAGGAACAGAAAATGGAAATTAGCTCCATGCCTGGGTGTTATCGATATACTTTAGATTTACTATTAGAAGAAATAGCAGAGGTGTGGCGACTAGGGGTAGGAGGTGTTGCACTCTTCCCTGTCATACCAGAAGTAAAAAAAGATGACGTGGGTAGTGAAAGCTACAACCCTGAAGGATTGGTACAGCGAACTGTCAAGGCAATTAAAGAAGCTGTGCCAGGTATCCTAGTAATTACCGATATTGCTCTTGACCCTTTTACGACTCATGGTCACGATGGTATCGTAGATGAAAACGGGGTTATTCTCAATGACCCCACAGTCGAAGTCTTGGTGAAAATGGCACTTTCACAAGCAGCTGCAGGTTCAGATATGGTCGCACCTTCTGACATGATGGATGGTAGGGTAGGGGCTATTCGTAAAGCGCTGGATTCGGAAGGATACATAGATGTGCGGATTTTGGCATACTCTGCAAAATACGCCTCTGCATATTATGGTCCATTTCGGGATGCGTTGGATTCTGCACCAAAATTTGGGGATAAGAAGACTTATCAGATGGACGGTGCAAATGCTAGAGAAGCTATCAAAGAAGTAGCGCTAGATATTGCCGAAGGTGCAGACATCGTGATGGTCAAGCCTGCTTTAGCATATTTAGATATTATCCGCCAAGTCAAAGATTACACGCAATTACCTGTAGCCGCTTATAACGTTAGTGGTGAGTATGCCATGATTAAAGCTGCTGCTCAAATGGGCTGGATTGATGAGAAAAGAGTCATTTTAGAGACTTTGACTAGTATGAAACGGGCGGGTGCTGATTTGATTTTGACTTACTTTGCTAAAGAAGTTGCGTTGATATTGGTTAACAGGAGAGCGTTTTTGTTTTAGTAGCAACCAGCCATACCACACTCAGCGGCTGTTGTATCCTCCCCGCGAGTTTGGGGAGAATATTTTTTTGATTGTTAGTTATAGGACTTATATCAAATCCGGGTAAATGCACATGGTATAAAAAACCCATAAACATTATAAATTAAGGGTGAAGGTTTGTGGGAACTGCGTGCAATCAACAGGATTTGATATTACGCACAAGTTACGAAAAAACAAGAGTGTGAGATTGCTTCCTTACGTCGCAACGACACAACTACGTTATTTTTGCGTAAGTCCTGAGTTATAAAGAAGATAATTTTTAAAAAGTCAAAGATCCTTTCTCTTGAAGTATTAGCTTTTTCCCTTGATAAACTTCCAAAATGCCGTCTATTGTCACCCGATAAACATATTCGTTATTGCGGAACTGATAACCGAGGAATCGAGCTGGTGTGATACCATCTGCACCAGTTGTGTGGATTGTTTTGCCAGTCAGACTAATCGATTTACCTGTTTTTAAATCCTTTCCAAAGTATGTAACATTGTTGCAAGTTACATTTCCTTCTGGACAGTTTCTAGTAATTGTGACTTTGAAATTTTTCGTTTTTAAAGTTTCAGCATGCGCTGCTTGAGTCCACAAAGTAGCAACTGGTAACAAAGCAAGTAATGCAGCATATTTTTTGAAGTTTAACATTTTAGGTTTTCCGTAAATAAATTTAGTAGTTGTTTGATAGATACACGTTGATTGAGCCAATTCCGAAAAAAAGATGCTCTCAAGACAATAAAAATGTTAAAAGCCCAGTTACAATGACTGGGCTTTCTGTATAGGCTTTAGATAGTTGAGAACTCTCTCAAAGAAAACTTGCTAGTCAACAGCAACCATAACGTCTGATGATTTGATGATCGCGTATGCTTCTTTTCCTTCTTCCAGTTGAAGCTTCTGGGCTGAACCCTTGGTAATAATTGCTACTACTTCAACTCCTGGCGCTACCTCTAGCGTTACCTCAGTGTTAACAGAACCTTCCACAACTTCTTTAACAGTCCCTTTGAGCGCGTTACGAGCACTGACTTGCATCTTTCAATATCCCCTGTATCGTTTTGATTGACTCATCATAGCACTATAGCACTATCATCTAGAATGAAAATATTAAGTGCTTAAATGACTATTATTTACTTAAAAAGAACTATAAAACACAGTATATTTTCGGTTTTTTTCTCACGGCTTACTGGGTTATGTCCGAAAAACTTTTGTTGTGGTTCATTGCATCAAAATCAGCCTTAAAGGGTCTAAACGAACATACCACGGCATTGGTTGGTCTTTGAGAGTTGCCCATTTCTCCTTAAACACCTCCGCTTGCACGTGGTAATCATTGTTGTTGGTAGATGGGTGATGGAGTTTGAGAAACAGCGTCATTCGGTGTGGAGTTTCACTCGTTCTTACCAGCCAGCAAGGAAAGGTATTTTCCTGATTCGGTTCGTCTGTAAACATGATTTGATGAGCACGAATTCCAACATTGGACAAAGCATCTGGGATAGGTTCAATGACATTCAGGGTACAACCCCAATCATTTGCTTGCACTTGTCCTGATGTGATGGGAACAGCACTTGAAAAGTTTTTACATCCTGTTAATTGGGCAACACCAACAGTAGCGGGGTGTTCAAAAATATCGTGTTTAGTCCCGTAATGAACTGCTTTTCCTTTCTCTAGAACTAGCAAATGAGGACAAATCCGATATGCTTCTTCCATGTTGTGGGTGACAAATAAACTCACGCCCTCATAATTCGCTAATGTTCCTACCATTTGCTGTTCCAGTTGGCTACGCAGGTGCGTATCTAATGCAGAAAATGGCTCATCTAATAATAGTGCTTCTGGTTGACTTGCTAAAGCTCTTGCTAATGCGACTCTTTGCTGCTGTCCTCCCGAAAGTTGATGCGGGTAACGCTGTGAATATCCTTCCAACTGCACTGCGATGAGTTGAGTTTCAACAAGTTGTCGAATAGCTGTGGCAGAAAGTCCTTTGGGTAAGCCAAAGACAATATTCTGTCCTACAGTCATGTGTGGGAAGAGAGCGTAATTTTGGACTAAAAAACCAATACGGCGATCACGCGGTGGCAAATTTATTCCCCGTTGCGAGTCAAACAACACCCGCCCATTAAGCACAATTCGACCAGAACTTGGTGTTTCTATCCCAGCGATGCAACGCAAAATCATGCTCTTACCAGCCCCAGATCCTCCCAATAATCCCAAGGGTTGCTTATCTCCACTGAAACAGACTTTCAAGCTGAAACCAGAAAGCTGTTTTTCGATATCAACAAATAGCCCAGAAGAAAAGGAGGGGGATGAGAGAGTGAGGGAGTGAGGGAGTGAGGGAGATAGTGATTTTGAATTGATTTGTCCTCTCCTCTTTCCCCGAGTTTCCTGCCAATAGTTAACAGCTATAATCCCAGACAGAGAAATACCCATGATAGCTAAAGCCCAAAACCAAGCTTCGTTTATTGCGCCCCCTTCCACAGCAAAATAAATTGCCATTGGGATTGTCTGAGTTTGCCCTGGGATATTCCCTGCTAACATCAAGGTTGCACCAAATTCACCCAAAGCCCGAGCAAAAGCCAAGGTTGTCGCGGCTAAAATCCCTGGTACTGCTAGAGGTAAACTTATTCGCCAAAATATTGTAGATTCCTTTGCGCCCAGGGTTCTTGCAACTCGCAGAAGATTGCTGTCGATTTGCTCAAAAGCTCCCAAGGCGGTTTTATACATTAATGGGAAGGCGACTATGGTGGCGGCGATCGCCGCACCATACCAAGTAAAAACAATACTAAAGCCCAAAGGCTCCATAAGTTTGCCCACTGGACCATTTTTACCAAATAGCAGCAGTAACAAAAAGCCAACAACCGTAGGAGGTAAAATCAAAGGAGCAACAAAGATACCCTCAATCAAAGCTTTGCCTTTCCCTCGATATCCCAGCATCCAGTAAGCAGCAGCAATCCCAAGAAAGAAGGTAATAAATGTCGCAAGTAAAGAAGTTTTTAGGGATATCCACAACGGAGAAAGGTCAAAGGGCATAAGTCACCTGGAGTCAACAAGTGTGAAAGAAATTTAAAGGATAAAATCTGGTTCTCTCGGACACATCTGCTTGCTTATTTTTGGCGAAGTTAGAAGTATAAATTTTTTTATCCTTTATTTTTTGTCATTCTCTAATACCAACTTAATAGAAAAAGTTGGTATTGAACAATATGTACAACAAAATAGTTTTAAGGGACACCCTAAAAGCAAACACGTCAACTATTGATTGTTAAAAAGCTTTCTGAAACTGATATTATAGCAAGCGCCAGGTTGGTTAGGACGCTAAGCTCAAAATATGCTCCATCGCTGCCCGCAAGGTAGGGAAGTCCTCTAGTTGCTTGCGGATGGGACTTTTGAGCCAAGACCAGCACGGTTCAATCTTGTTCAAGTCAGGAGAGTAAGGTGGGAAGTACGCGACTACGAACCAGCAGCCTGCACTAATTGCTCAATACGTCCACCCTTGTGAAAAGTGGCGTTGTCGATCACCAGCTTCTGCCCTGGTTTTCATGTTGGAATCAGGCATGTTTCTAACCAGGTTTCAAAAACCTGGCGGTTGCAAGCCCCCTCAATTGTGAATGGGGCAAGCAACTGCTTAGCACACAACGCCGCAATCATATTAACTCGCCCCGTTCTCCGACCCGATTTGAGATCATAGAACCGTTTTCCTTGGGGACTGTAGCCGTAACCATAGTCCTCCGGCTGATCCATGCCAGCTTCGTCGGCATACACAATTAACTCACGCTCAACTGCGGCTAGCTGTTTGAGCAACTTCCGCCGTTTGTCCTCATCCCGTTCACGGTAGCCATAAGTCTTTTTTTTCGCGTGAATCCGATTTTTTTCAACCCTCGTCAGATGGTGCGTTCGCTAATGTCCTTCTCCCACAGTTGAGCCATTTGCGCCTGAGTTTTGTCTGCGTGGGTTTCCACGAAGGCTCCAAACTTCTCCCAGTCGGTGATTTTGTGACCACTACCCTTATGCACTCTGACTTTGGCATTAAACTCACCCGTTTCCTGACGACGTTGGAACCATGTATTGATGGTATTGCCACTGATGTTGAAGAATTCACTCGCTCAAGAGCGCTTCATTCCATTTAGTTCAATCGCCTCGATCACTTTTCGTCGCAGGTCATAACTGTAAGGGTTTGCCATAGGAATGCCCAAACTAATCACTTCTTTATCTATCCTACGTCCTGACTGAGGTGGCGACTGCTATAATTGTCCAGTAGGAACATCTTCTAAACTTTTGAGCTTACAAAACAATGCCTCTAATGTTGAGCTATCTATGATCCAAATTTGGGAAAATTTGGTTAAGTGTTTGTTTTCTATTTGTGATTTTACCCCCCGCATGACCAAATTTTGAACCATAGCGTGACTAAAAGTTAACGTAATTTCAAGCTTTTGAGCCAATCAACAACCTAAGATTATGAATAAAATTATGTCCGC
The DNA here is from genome assembly GCF_963888615.1 of Brasilonema octagenarum UFV-OR1. Lineage (NCBI taxonomy): Bacteria > Bacillati > Cyanobacteriota > Cyanophyceae > Nostocales > Scytonemataceae > Brasilonema > Brasilonema octagenarum. The sequence continues at coordinate 10,400 of NZ_CAWPKW010000353.1, forward strand.
GTCTTTTAAATGTGAACCATAATGCGACTAAAAGTTTTATTTTTGGATTTGGTAAAAAATGCAGAGCAAGACACACTAAAATCAATCGAAAATTTTCAACTTTCAGTCAAAATATGATTCAAAACGTCCACAATATGGTTCAAAAATATGTTTCGCCAAAAATTGAGTGATCAAGCGTTAAGCGTAGCTCTGCCGCAGGCAATCGCATCTCTACTCAGTTTTAAAAGCTCTGTTCGCCGCCTGCATACAAATGAACTATAAAAGCCTTGTTGCTTGCCGTACTTGATTTTTGATGTTTTTTAACTCAACTTATAATTTTGAACTATATGTTGTCTTAAGTGATTTTGAAGCACTAGAGTGACCGTTTGGACAAAATATGGTTCAAGTCACACTATTTTCTGCACATTATGTTTGCCTACTTCTAACCTGACAATACCTTGTGCTCATCCGCTTCTTTTATCAATCGGCCATCTTCCATGTGGATGATGCGGTCAGCAATATTAAGAATCCGGTTATCGTGGGTGACAAGCAAAATGGTACATCCCTGCTCCTTAGCTAAACGCTGCATTATTTTTACGACATCCTGACCAGATTTTTTATCAAGGGACGCAGTCGGTTCATCTGCGAGGACGATTTTGGGATGACTAGCTAAGGCACGAGCGATCGCAACCCGTTGTTTTTGTCCTCCAGAGAGATTGTCTGCATAATAATGGATGCGATCGCCCAAACCAACGGCGTTGAGAATGTCGGCTGCCAGCTCATCCATATCCTGCTCTAGGTACTTATCATGCAGTTCCAAAGACATTCGTACATTTTGTTTCGCTGTTAGGAAGGTCAGCAAGTTGTGCGCCTGGAAAATGTAGCCAATCTGCCGCCGCACTTGCATTACATGCTGCTTACTAGCACCACACATCTGGTTTCCCAGAATTGTTATACTGCCGAACTGAGCAGACCTCAATCCACCTACTAGTGCCAGTAAGGTGGTTTTACCAGAACCAGATGGTCCAGTCATAATCACAATCTCCCCAGCATAAATGTCGAGATTGATATCGAATAATACCTGCTTACGGAGTTCTTCTCGACCAAAGTAGTGATTGAGATGGCAAACTGAAATTACAGGTTTCATGGTTGGAGCTTGATTGAAAGTCGATTGAGACATTGCAGTTTGTGAGGTCAAATATGTCAGAAAATGTCCGCTGGATCGGCTTGCTGTAACTTCCGCATGGCGATCGCTCCTGCTCCAATACACATGACGATGGTTAACATCAACACCGTTGTTGCGCGACTTAGTTTCATCGCGATCGGTAAAAGCGTTGCGGACTTAAAAAGGGCGTAAAGTCCATTAGAGAGCAAAAACCCTGGCACAAAGCCCAAAGCTGCTAACACAAGAGCCTCTTGAATGATAACTCCGATGAAATACGCATCACTATAGCCCATTGCCTTCAACGTTGCATATTCTGACAAATGATCGGAAACATCGGTGTAGAGAATTTGATAGACAACTACCGCTCCGACCAAGAACCCAATTGCTACGCCAAGGTTAAAGGTAGGACCGATGGCAGAACCTGTATTCCAATATGCAAGCTCACGAGCGGTGAATTCATCGAGGGTTAGCACCAGCAAATTATCCGGCAGGATTGCTTGCAAAGAAGCTTGTACTCGCTCAATCGATGCTTTTGATTCTACTTTAACGATACCTACATCAATTTCATGAGCTTGACGCTGGCTAAAGAGCCGCAAAAAGGTAGAATCACTGGTGATGAGATTGGCCTCAGCAGAAAAAGAGATACCGAGCGTAAATAATCCAACAATTTTAATTTCATAATCATTTGCCTGAACCGAAAGCGGATTCTGTTTTTTCAGCAAGGTAGGAACATCCCCAATTAGAGGAAGTGCGGAGGCTCGGTCAAACAAAGCTCGATTTAGTAACTTAAGTTGATCCAAGTGTTGATTCAGTTCCGGCAAGTCGAATGCTGGGCGATTTGGATTAATCCCGTAGACGAAGATTTGGCGACTGGTTTGGTTTTCAGGATTTCGCCATGTTGCCTGACCAATATACAGCGAGCTAACGGACGCTACACCGTCGATGCCTACTGCCTGATAAAGATTGTCTCTTGAGAAACTTTTGACCGATTGGAGGTTGTCAGACAGTTTATTGACTAAAAACAAATCCCCTTGAAGTGTGGTATAAGGACCAACTTGTGAATCAAACAGTGCATCCCTCACTCCAAGTTGGAAAAACATCAGAAAATCAGCAAAGCTAATTCCTGCTATGGCGACTAGCAGACGCGCCTTTTGGCGACTGATTTGCAACCAGGCTAACGGCGTTTTGCGGAATAATTTACGAAACATGAATTCCTCGATTTTGGAGTCTCTATTGACTATTGGTCGATGGCGCAGTCGGTTGAATGGCTACCTGCACTTGCAAGTTAGTTAAATGAGCAACCCGTTGGCTATTTTCTCGATTGAGTTGAATCCTCACTTGAATCACCCTGCGATCAAGATTTTCTCCAGCTTTACCGCTAGTGACTTCCTGTTGAATCACTTGTAGCCCAATTAAGCGAACAGTTCCATGTACCTGACCGGGAAATGATTCGCTCGTGATAACGGCTTGTTGACCTAAACGAATTTTACTAATGTCAGTCTGATAGACTTCTGTCACTACCTGCATATCGTCAGTTTGTCCCAAATCAGCAATGCCTTTTACGCCAACGACTTCTCCTGGTTTGGCGTAAATGTCGAGAATGCGACCTGCCATCGGTGCGCGAATGTACGCCTGGGCCAAGTCAGCTTTAGCCTTGTTGACAGATGCTTTGTCCTTATCTACCTCTGCTTGGGCTGAAAGTACATCAACCGGACGCACCTCAGCAATCTTGTTTAAAGTGTCTTTAGCTTGTCTAATCTGCTGCTTTATTGTTTCTACACTCTGGTTTTGCTTAGCTTTAGCTTCGTTAAGCTGTGAGAGCGCTGTTTCTCTTGCAAGCTGTTTTTGATCTCGATCTAAAGCAGCGGTGGCTCCTTGTTTGTAAAGCGACAAATAGCGATTGTAGTTAGAATTTGCATTTCTAACCTCAGCTTGCCAACGAGCAATGGTGGATTGTTGAGTTGCAATTTCGCCTTTTAACTGCTCCTGAAGGCGAACAATTTCAGCTTTCTGAGCTGCAATCTCTCCAGATTTTGCACCAGCTTTCACCTTAGCCAGATCTATTTGTGATATTTTAACCTGTGCTTGCGCTTGAAGCAAGGCATTTTGCAAACGATTTTGTGCATCCATAATCGCAATCACCTGACCTGCTTTAACGCGATCGCCTCGTTGCACCAGTAGTTTGGTAACGCTGTCATTGCTTAAAGTAGCAGGTACAGATACTTTAATAACTTCCTTTACTGGTTCGAGTCGTCCTAGAGCAGTAATTTTCCTCTCTGGCGGAGTAGCTTTTGCGACTGGTTCTGGTGTGCTAGTTTGTCTTGATTGGGAAATACCGTAGAAAACAATTGTGCCTGTGATGGCAGTGGCAGCTATAATCAGGGCAAGCGTCCATTGACCTGAACGCTTTGATAATGCTTGAAGCTTCATCTTGAGTCCTGTGTGCAACGATTGATAGCTATTCTACATGACCGCAGATATCTAGCTAGCCCAATCTTGAGGCTTTAAGAAAGTTTCATACAAATCAGCTTCCGGCGTGTTAGGTTCAGGTTTATAGCCGTATTCCCAACGCACTAGAGGTGGTAGCGACATTAAAATTGACTCTGTGCGTCCATTGGTTTGAAGACCGAAGATTGTGCCACGGTCATAAACCAGGTTGAATTCAACGTAACGCCCTCGGCGATACAACTGAAAGTTCCGTTCGCGATCGCCATACTCCATCAACTTTCGTTGCTCTACAATCGGCACGTATGCCGGCAAAAATGCTCGTCCACAATCGCTCACAAAAGCGAATAATTCAGACCAACTACGCGGCGCTAGAGTACCCACCAGGTTACTATAGACAGCAGCTGCACCTTCTGGATGCGGACCCCGATACAGCTGACCTTGACCACCTTGATAGTCAAAAAAAATACCACCTACTCCACGCATTTCCTGGCGGTGTTTGAGATAAAAATACTCGTCGCACCAAGGCTTAAACACAGAGTAATACTCTGTATAGTGAGCGTCACAAGCTCGCTTAAGTGTGGAATGGAAATGAACGACATCACAGGCAAAAGGATAGTAAGGTGTTAAATCTATACCGCCGCCAAACCACCAAACCGGTCCCGCTTCAAAGTAGCGGTAATTGAGATGGACAGTTGGCACGTAAGGATTGCGAGGATGCAACACCATTGAAGTGCCTGTGGCGTAAAATTTATGTCCAGATGCTTCTGGGCGTTGTGCCAGAATTGAGGGGGGCAGATGAGAACCCCAAACTTCGGAAAAGTTGACCCCAGCTTGTTCAAATATGGCACCGTCACGTATGACGCGCGATCGCCCTCCACCCCCTTCAGCACGTTCCCATGCATCTTCCACAAATGTGCCTACTGCATCTATTTGTTGCAATCCTTCACAGATTTCGTCTTGTAACTGTCGCATGAACTGGCTAACTCTAACCTTTGCATCAATTGGGGGTAATTTGGATTGAGTTGCTTGAGGAGTCGAAGCAGTCGTTATCATCTCAACTTAATCTCCAAAAAAGGTGAATATCTGAGAAATAGGACGGGCGAGACGCTTATGCCACAAAAATTTCAGGCATTGCAAAGCTCAACCGCCAAGCTTAGCTATCCAACGGGCAGCATCTTTGGCATGATACGTGAGAATCAAGTCAGCGCCAGCCCGTTTCAAACCAGTCAATGTTTCCATCACCACTTGCTGTTCGTCAATCCAACCATTAAGTGCCGCAGCTTTAATCATGGAATATTCGCCAGAGACGTTGTAGGCAGCAACTGGTAGGTTGGTTGCTTGTTTGACACGCAAGATAACATCCATATAAGCCAGGGCTGGCTTGACCATTAACATATCTGCTCCTTCAGCAGCATCAAGTTGAATTTCTTTAATGGCTTCACGGGCATTACCTGGGTCCATTTGGTAAGTGCGGCGATCGCCAAACTGCGGTGTCGATTCAGCAGCATCACGAAAAGGACCATAGTAAGACGAAGCATACTTAGCAGCATACGACAGAATTGGTATATCTTGGTAGCCAGCTTCATCCAACCCCATCCGAATCGCCTGGACAAACCCATCCATCATTCCTGAAGGAGCAATGATATCTGCACCGGCTTTGGCTTGAGAAACCGCTGTTTTCTTGAGTAACTGCAACGTTGGGTCATTCAAGACGCGCCCGGTCAAGTCACCCAATTCCAAATAGCCGCAGTGTCCGTGACTGGTGTATTCACACAGACATGTATCAGCTATGACAATTAAATCTGGTACTGCCTGCTTCACTGCAGTAGCAGCTTTCTGCACAATACCGCAGTCGTGCCATGCACTGGTTGCTTCTAAATCTTTATCTTCAGGAATGCCAAACAGGATAATAGCAGGAATACCGAGGTCGTAGACTTCCTTAGCTTCTTCCACGATTTTGTCTACCGACAACTGGTAGACTCCAGGCATAGATTTCACTTCGTTGGCAATTGCCTTACCAGGTACAGCAAAGAGGGGGTAAATTAAATCACTGGTTGATAAAACAGTTTCACTTACCATTCGACGCAGTTGCGGATGGCTTCTAAGACGACGAGGGCGATGAAGTGGAAACATAGTATTGATTAAAGGGAAAAAACCATTAAAGAGGGATGCCTGTGCTATTAAGCACAGAATTTATTTTAATTTTCGTTGAAAAACCGGAATGAAATGTTTTAGTTTCGTTGGACTGTCTGAAAAATTTCTGACAAAATTTCTTGGGCTCCCTGTTGCCGTAATTTCTGAGCCAGTTGGATACCTAGTTGTTCTGCTCTTACTGTAGCACCCTTAACAGTATCTTTCACCATACGTTGACCATCAACACTGGCTACTATTCCCGTCAACATGAGCGTATTTCCGTCCAAGTGAGTGGTGACACCAATTGGTACTTGGCAACCGCCTTCTAGTTCTCGTAAGAAGGCACGCTCGGCAAGAGCGCGATCGCGAGTTGGTACGTGTTCGATCGCTTTGAGTAGTGACAGTACTTCTAAGTCATCAGCACGACATTCTATCCCCAAGGCTCCTTGTCCTACAGCATAAAGGGAAAGTTCAGTAGGCAGGACTTGATGAATGCGCGCCCCCATTCCCAATCGCTCTAACCCTGCTACTGCTAGAATTAAAGCATCGTACTCTCCATCATCTAGCCTTGCCATGCGGGTGTTCAAGTTTCCGCGCACATCTTTAAAAGTGAAGTGGGGGAAGTGATGCCGCAACTGGGCAAGTCGTCGCAGGGAAGATGTCCCGATGACTGCACCTTCTGGCAGCGTATCAATTTGCTTATCGAGGTGTTTTTTATGTACCACCAGAGCATCTGCTGGGTTCTCCCGTTCTGTGACTGCTGCCAACACTAAGCCCTCTGGCAAGCGAGTCGGTAGATCCTTGAGGGAGTGAACGGCAAAGTCAATTTCTTGGGATAGCATTCCCAATTCGAGTTCTTTGGTGAATAGTCCCTTATCACCAATTTTGGCTAATGCCACATCCAGAATTTTGTCGCCTTGGGTGGACATGGTGTGGACTTCAAAAGTGAGATTGGGAAAGCGTTTCTGGAGTTGTTCTTGTACCCAGTAAGTCTGAATCAGAGCGAGCTGACTTTTACGAGAACCAATGCGAATCGTGCGGTTCGGACTCTTAATTGTGGATGAAGCAGAGGTAGATAGAGTCATAAATCTTATTTACAGTCATTTAATAAGTAGTTGGACTGTTTTACAGTTTCAAAAAAGAAAGCAACATTTTCTTCTGGAGTGTTCTGTAAAACTCCGTGACCTAGATTGAAGATATGTCCTTGGTTTCCGGCTTTGCGAACAGTGTCAAGGATCCGCGAGCGGATAAACTCTTGGGAACCAAATAACGCACACGGGTCTAAATTTCCTTGTACTCCTATACTGGCTCCGAGTCGCTGCCGTGCCACTGCCATATCAACAGTCCAGTCCACGCTAACGATATCTACGCCAGATTGTGCCATTAGCTCTAGTATCCCTGCACTGCCGTTAATGTACAGGATTAAAGGCGTGTTTGGATGCGTTGCTTTGACCTGTTCTACGACCCTTTGCTGGTAGGGCAAAGCAAAAATTTTGAAATCTTCGGGAGTAAGTTGCCCTGCCCAAGAATCAAATAGTTGTACAATTTGCGCGCCGGAATCAATTTGGTAGCGGACGTAGATGGCGATCGCATCTGCTAGTTTCCCTAAAAATTGATGTAGCATCGCTGGCTGTGAGAAAGCCATACTTTTAATGATGGCATAGTCTTTCGAGCTTTTACCTTCGATGGCATAGGCAGCTAGTGTCCAAGGAGCGCCGACAAAACCCAAAACAGTAGCTTGATCGTCAACTTCTTTACGTAGCGTCGTCAGGATTTGACGAACAAATGACAAAGAGGCTTCAGGATCGAGGGGAGTGAGAGCATCAATTTGCGCCTGAGTTCGGATTGGGTTCTCAAATATCGGACCTTTACTTTCGATAATATCAAACGGAATACCAATACCAGGTAACGGGGTGAGAATATCTGAGAACATAATCACACCGTCGGGTTTGAAGGCGTGGAAAGGTTGCAAAGAAATTTCCACGGCTAAGTCAGGGTTCTCAGAGCGCTCCCGAAAAGAGGGATACTTCTGGCGCAAATCTCGATAGACTTTCATGTAGCGACCAGCTTGGCGCATCATCCATACTGGAGGGCGCTCCAGTACTTCACCTCGAGCTGCTTGTAGTAACCTGTAATTCTTCATACATTTCTCCATGATATTTAAGAGGCTTTACTTGTATCAGATATTTCGTGAAATGGTATAACCCGATTACTCTGCTGAAGTTGAGCAGTAGAGATTTCACTGTGGATAAGGTCGATTAAATAACGCCCATAACTGCTTTTAGACAATGGTTTAGCAAGTCGATAGAGTTGTTCTGCATCAATATATCCCTGGCGGTAAGCAATTTCTTCGATACAAGCAATTTTGAAGCCCTGTCGTTGTTCTAAGGTTTGAATAAAGCTAGAAGCTTGATGAAGAGATTCATGAGTACCTGTATCTAACCAAGCGTAGCCTCGACCCAAAAGCTCAGCTTTTAATTGTCCTCTACGGAGATAAATTTGGTTTAAATCGGTAATTTCTAGTTCATTGCGATTTGAAGGTCTTAGTCCAATGGCAATTTCACAAACTTGAGAATCGTAGAAATAAATACCAGGCACAGCATAGTTAGACTTAGGAATGCTCGGCTTTTCCTCTAAACACACCACCTCCCCTGTGACGTCAAATTCAACGATTCCGTAGTTTTGAGGTTCAGCTACCCGATAACCGAAAATTAATGCACCCTCACGCAACTGAGCCGCACGAGTCAGTACCTCAATTAGACCATTACCGTAGAAAAGGTTATCGCCCAAAATTAGGCATACTGGATCGCTACCGATAAAATCTTGACCTAAAATGAATACCTGTGCTACGCCTTCAGGTCTCGGTTGTTCTAGATAGCTAAACTTAAGACCCCACTGGCTACCATCGTGTAGAAGTTGCCGGAACAGTGGTAAATGTGCAGGCGTAGAGATAATTAGGATATCACGAATTCCAGCCAGCATGAGAGTGGATAGGGGATAGTAGATCATTGGTTTATCGTAGACAGGCATCATCTGTTTGCTGACTACTTGCGTGAGAGGGTACAATCGTGTACCGGAACCACCAGCTAGAATTATGCCCTTCATAGTTAATTCTTCCTTGGCGATCGCGCTGTTATTCTATCTCCATAATTCTGCTGAATCCAGCGTGCGTATGCGTCTGATTGAACTTGTTCTACCCAAGTTGGATTACTTAGATACCACTGAATTGTTTTCAATAAACCACTATCAAAGTCCTCTTTTGGCTGCCAGCCGAAATCTCTACTGATTTTGCTGCAATCAATTGCATAGCGTCGGTCATGACCTGGGCGGTCTTTGACAAAAGTCATTAGAGAGGAGTGGCGGAAGTTGGGTTTGGGCGCTAACTCATCGAGAATTGCACAAATTTTCTCAACAACTGTCAGGTTTGTCTGCTCGTTGTTGCCACCAATATTATAAGTTTCTCCAATCCGACTGGATTGTAAAATTAGATAAAGAGCTTCGCAGTGATCCGCTACATATAACCAGTCTCGAATATTCTTTCCATCACCGTAGATTGGTAGAGGTTTACCATGCAGAGCATTGAGAATCATCAGGGGAATCAGTTTTTCGGGGAACTGGCGTGGACCGTAGTTATTTGAGCAGTTGGTTATTAAAGTGGGAAGACCATAGGTGTGAAAGTAAGCTCGTACAAGATGGTCAGACCCTGCTTTTGATGCAGCATAGGGACTGTTAGGAGCATAGGGAGTATCTTCGCGAAAGGCTGGATCTGTAGGACTTAGTGAACCATACACTTCATCAGTAGATACGTGTAAGAAACGGAATTGCTCTCGCTTTTGCGGAGATAATTTTTCCCAGTAGATTTTGCTTGCTTCTAAAAGTTGGAATGTTCCTACTATGTTTGTTTGAATAAAATCTTCAGGACTAAGGATTGAGCGATCAACATGGGTGTGGGCTGTAAAGTTAATAATTGCCTTTGGTTGGTACTGCTCTAGCAAATTACGCAATAGCTCGACATTACCAATGTCTCCACAGACAAAATGATATCGTGGATCATCCTGCAATTGAGCTAAAGTTTGAGGATTGCTGGCATAGGTTAGCTTGTCCAGATTAATAATGTTAGCCCACCCTTCTTTTGTCGCCTTCAAAATGAAGTTAGAACCGATAAAACCAACTCCACCAGTTACTAAAAATGTCTGCATCGTGCTCCATTCTAATTGACTAGGAAATTTCTGCAAATTACAAATTGTATTCAAAAGCTTATATTTATGATGCGACCATTTTTTCTTCCGTCAAGAAATCGACTTTATTGTGATGAATAGTTACTTCTTCCTGTAAAACTTTGATCGCTCTCATGACATCTTCATCGGTCATATGGGGGCTTATTGGTAGGCTCAGAACATCTTTAGCTATTTGCTCTGTAATAGAAAAACTGCCTAAATGTGGTTGATCTACGTATGCATCAGATAAGTGGGGTGGCACAGGATAATGAATTGAAGTGCCAATTCCCAAATCTTTCAAGTGCTTTTCTAAAGCATAACGTTTTGGATGACGCACTACAAACAAGTGCCATACTGGCTCTACCCAGGTAGGAACAAAAGGTAGGGTTAAATCTGTTAAGCAGGAGAGTTTTTCAAGATACTGCTTAGCTACGCGATCGCGGCGACCATTCCACTCATCAAGCTTAGTTAGCTTCACCCTTAAGAAGGCTGCCTGTAGTTCATCCAGTCGGCTATTAAAGCCTTTAATTTCATTGAAGTATTTAACACGAGAACCATAGTTTCTGAGCAAACGAATTTTATTTGCCAAGTCACAATCATTAGTCGTGACTGCCCCAGCGTCACCTAATGCTCCCAAATTCTTACCTGGGTAAAAGCTGAACCCAGCTGCATCTCCTAAACCACCCACACGTCGCCCTTTATAGCGTGCTCCGTGAGCCTGAGCAGCATCTTCAATCACCTTTAGCTTATGATGTTTTGCAATCTTGTTAATCAGATCTATGTTAGCTGGCTGACCGTAGAGATGAACTGCTACAATCGCCTTTGTATTTGGTGTAATTGCTGCTTCGATTTGCTCCGGATTTATGTTATACGTTTTCTCATCTGGCTCAACCGGAACGGGTATAGCTCCCGCATAAGTAACTGCTAGCCAAGTAGCAATATAAGTATTAGCTGGCACAATAACTTCATCCCCCGAACCAATCTCCATAGCGCGCAGAATTAGATGCAGGGCTTCTAGCCCGTTACCAACTCCGACACAATACTGAGTTCCACAGTATGTAGCAAATTCTGTTTCAAACGCCTCCACTTCTTGCCCAAGAATATACCAGCCAGACTCCATAACTCGTCTGTAAGCTGCATCTAGCTCCTGCTGAAGTTCAAGGTAAGGTGCTTTTAAATTCAAAAACGGCACTTGCATCTTTACTCTCCAATGGCTTTGATGAAATCTTCATAGTTGCGATAATAGTCAGACTCATCGTAAAAATCTGATGCCAGAGCCATGCACACCGAACCCGAGGAAAAATTCTCAATTTCACGCCATACCATAGGGGATATGTAAAGACCATAATAAGCACGATTTAAATGATATTTTGTCCTTTCATAACCATTGTCTATCACCACATCAAAACTACCAGACATAGCAACTAGAACTTGGTGTAGTGCTTTATGAGCATGACCCGCTCGTTCTGCACCGCCTGGTACATCATAAAGATAGTAAACTCGTTTGAGTTCAAAAGGGATGTGTTTGTTGTTCTCAATAAATGTTAAATTTCCTCGGTGGTCATTAATCTTAGGAAGTTCAATTATTTGACATTGTTCAACGCTCATCTTACCACAACGATCAACAATCTTAGGAAGTTCAATTATTTGAGATTTTTCAACACCCATCTTACCACTTTTGTCGGTAATCTTGGGAAGTTGTTCAATAATTTCAATAATTTGGTATTGTTTAGTTAGTTTTTTTGCTACATACATTGTCACAATAATTCTCCTTTAGTTGAAGGCAACTTTATCCGTTGCTTTGATCGCTTCTTTCCTCGTCATCTGTTAAACGACGGAATAGACCATCGTCCGACTTGGGTGAGGTCGTGCTGCTAACAAATACTGTACTAGGCGCTAGGCTTGCTTCAAAGGGTTTGTCATCGGTTGTGCCTGGTGTCACAAAAGCACTTGAACCGATGAACATTTAACTTTTTGGAAGCCGAAAAGCAGGTATAAACAGACGATGCATCGTAACTAAATTCAGCACATCTGTGTCACACCGTCAGGTATAACTCCAAAGGATTTCTGCTGAGAATTCTGTCGCCGTGCATACACAAGGAAAAGCTTGGTACCCTTAAAAAGGAGTTGCTGTTCCACCACAATCTCGCTCAAACCTTGAGTTTTTAGTAAAGCTACAATCTTTTCAACTCGACCATCGAAATCATGAACTTCAGCAACTACTTGCTTTATCTTTCCCCAATCGGAATCTTCGATACCCAAAAGGACATCTAACTCACTTTTCTCAACATCCAATTTGAGCAAGTCAATTTGTTGAATATCATGATCTTTTATGATATCTGATACTGTTCTCATCTGACAAGTAATTTGCTCCATCTGAAACGATTTTTCTAGTAGCTTATCAACAATAAACGACTGAATAACTCGAGGAAGCCAACTAATCCAACGCAGGAACCAAGGTCCTATTTTGAGGCCGGAGGAAATAAAAGTTTCCTTGACTTCATTTTGTAACTCTTTTACATTGTTTGGGTAGGCATGAGACATCGCTGTAAAGCGGGGATGGTAAGCAAACTTTACGGTTTTAGACTCGCGTGAAAGTCCACAAGGAAAGACTTTGAGTTTTTTTGGATCGAAGCGTTGGGCATTGCGCTGTAGCACTTCAAAAGTCGCCGGGGCAGGCTCGAAGGCAAAAACTTTCACGTTTTTATTACACTGCTGATATACCCAAAGTGTGAATAAACCAATATTGGCTCCTACATCAAAAACGGTGTCGTTTTCGTACAACTCGATTCCATTTTTGATATATTCTGGGATTTCTTTCTCAAGAATATCCACTTCAAACTTTTGCATGCAAAATATTTGCATCTCATTGAAAACGACAGTTTCGGGAGTTGAAGTTGACGACATATGATTAGTTCCTTAAATTGTTATGGATTGCAACCAGTAATTAGAAGCTGCTCAAGCTGAAACGAACTTTGTAACTACAGGAAAACGACTACCAACGCAATGTAACTGTTAGCGAAAAAACAAAAGGATACAATGTTAGTTTTCTGCGGAGGGCTGTCTATCAAATAAACGTTTGAACATCCTTACACCCACTTGTGAGGATTTCTCAGTACCTCTAGAAGCGTTGCTTCTTGGCTATCAGTGGTGGGCTCATCGTTATAGTTCCAGAAAGCTTCTGCTGGCATACAATTGAGAACACTTTGCGTACTCACGATGCCGCTTGCCAAGCCGAAGCGAACGCCTCTATCATGCAAGAGGATGAATTCAGCATAACGTCCCCGTCTGAGGTGTTGCCAATATTTGTTCTGTTGTGTAAATTCCATATCCTTGCGTTTTTCAACAATTGGAATGTAAGCAGGGATGAAAGCTTCAGAACAAGTTTTGACAAAGGAAAATAAGGTTTCGGCATCGTAATCTTGTAAATTGTCAAAGAAAATTCCACCGACACCGCGACATTCACCGCGATGGGGGAGATAGAAGTACTGATCGCACCACTTCTTAAAGCGCGGGTAGAATTCTGGGTTGTGCTTGTCACAAGCGTCTTTATGCACTTGGTGGAAATGAACCGCATCTTCTTCAAACAGATAAATGGGTGTTAAATCTCCTCCGCCACCAAACCACCAGGAACCAGGTTGTGTACCATCTCCTAATTGGAAATAACGGTAGTTGACGTGTGCTGTCGGTATCATCGGATTCAAAGCATTGATGATAACGCTGGTACTCGTTGCAAAAAAAGGAGTGCTTTTTCCACTAGGGTTTTCGTTTCCTGAGTCAGCCACTATATCTGCCCCTTGGAAGGTCATACCAGGGGGCAACTCACCCCGCATTGATACGTAATTGATACCAACTTTCTCAAAAACATTACTGTTTCGTAATGCTTTATCGATGTACACGATCCCGTTATCATCTTCACCTTTTATCCATTGACCTTTTTCGTCTTTTGTCCAATGTTGTTCGTGTAACTTATTGCCGTCTATCTCTTCGACTGCTTGGCAAACGTTATTGAACATATCTAGCAAGGCTTTTTCAGTTCTCGCACTAATGCTCGGTTGTTTTGCTGTGGTATTTTCAAGAAGTTGAACCATAATGACCTCGAAAAGAGTAATTGTTGAGATAATTGACAGTTTTCCTGGAGAAAATTTGGTTAGTATGCCAACAAACCTTCTCTAGTTTTTGTTAGAAAAATTTGTGAGCGACCTCACTATTCCTCATGTTTAGAATGATTGATGGAGTAAATATGGAGGGTGATAGCTTAGATTAATCGCTATCAAAAATTCAGTAGAAAAAATTAACTACGTGGGTCTTCAATACTAAACAGCATTGATTGGTGTTAATAGACTTGTGGATTTTGGCTTTGGCTTTTGATCATGGAAACCAGTCACTATCATCTTGATATCTTTATTTGGTGCTACTCCTGCAGCATGACGCACAAGATTAAATGGACGGTCATCAACCAGTTTCAATTGATAACGTGACACAATTGTTGCTAATACTAACTTCATCTGAAACGGGGCAAAGGCATAACCAATACAGCGTCGATGACCACCTCCAAAGGGTGAATACTCATGAGAAGTAAACTGTCTTTCCAAAAAACGTTCTGGCTTGAACTGTTCGGGATTTGGAAATAAATCCTGACGGTGATGAAGCGAATGGATATTAGCATATACGTGTGTACCTGCTGAAAACTTATAACCCATTAGCTCGAATGAGGTTGTAGCTACCCGCATAGCAACCACAGACAGAGAGTATAAGCGCAGTGTCTCTTGAGAAATTGCCGTTAGATAGGGAAGTTTAGCTATAGCGTTGGTATCTAAAGGGTTGCTAATGCTATCCAACTCGGACTGTAGTCGTTGGTATACTTCTGGGTGTTTTTGAAGACAGTATAAGCCGAATATTATGGCTGTGGCGGCTACCCCTTTACCGCTCAGCACTGTCATCACTTCATCACGCAGTTCCCGATCGCTCATTGCCTCGCCTTGTTCATCACGAGCTGACATCAACAACGAAAGAACATCTGTGCGGTCTGGTTGAGGTTGTTGGCGTCGTTGTGCAATTTCGGCATAAAGAAGCTGGTCTACTTCGTTGAGTAAGCGAACGAAGCGCCCCCAAGGACTCCAAGCTCCCAAATCTTTTTGCAAAGACCGCGTAAGAAGGTGCAATACAATAATTGGAGAGCTGAAATAATCAAGAATGGACGAGATTTTTTGCCGCAGTTTTACTAAATGCTCTCCTTCGTCCAAGCCAAAAACAACTTGGAACATCACGTTCATAGAGATATTATCCGCCCACGAACTCAGGTTAATCACTTCTCCAAGCTTCCACTGCTGCATCATCTGCTCCGTCAACTTACAGATGAGTTTGCCGTAGGATCGTAGGCTTCCGCCATGCAAGGAGGGCATGACCAACGAGCGCTGGCGCTCATGGAGTTTACCATCCAAGACCATTAAAGACTGATCTCCCACTAACGGGCGCAAAATTTCGTAAGTTTCCGCAATGTTAAATAGCTCCTTCGGAGCTGTATAAATCTGCTCAATGGCTTTGGGATTACTGACAAATACGATTGGAGCAGAAGCAGGCCACCGAACCATGAAGATATCCCCGTAGCGTTGAGTACAGCTATCTAAAAAATGTGTTGGATGGGTGCCCCATTGGTATACTTGTACAAACCATGGGGTGCGGGGACAATTAGGTAATTTCATTTGCTTCTATAACCTCCCACAGTAATTTCTTCACTCTGCAATATTCCCTCAATTGCATTCGCAGCTAATTCTGGAGAGTCCATTGAACGTAGCTTTTCAGACAAATCTTTGACTCGATCGTGTAGTGCATAGTCTTGTAGCAAAGCTTTGAGTTTGGATTGAATTGCTTTGGGAGTGGCTTTGTTCTTAGGTAGGTGATATGCTAAGCCAAGTTCTGCTGCTCGGCGACCTGTTTGTATTGTGTCCCCAAAGTCAGAAATAATTAGCATAGGAATGCCTTGCCTAAAAGCCCTTCCCACCGTTCCAAAACCACCATGTGTAACTATAGCTTTGACATAAGGTAAAACTTCATCGAAAGGCACAAAAGTTTCTATACGCACGTTTTCCCCAAGTCCTGATGGAACATCAGTGGCACTACCAGAGGTCGCGAGTACGGGAATTCCCATCTGAGCAACTGATTCCAGTACGCGACGCAGTTGACCTTTATCCATGTTGGTTGAGGTAGTGGTGCTAACCAACACGGTGCCAGGCTCTAGACTAGCTCCCAAAGGTGGATTACTAGTTGTACGAGGTATTTGAAAAACAGTCGGACCGATGAACACTTGGTTTTCTTGAAGCCGCTCGGAGGGTATAAACTCCTGATGAATTACAACTAAATTCAGCAGTTGAGAAACCACCACAGAAAAAAACTCAGATGGTGCGTTTTTGGAACGCTGAGGTAGACCTATCTGTTCGCGAACGCGACGTAGCGGGAAGATGAAATCAATCGTCGCATGGACAATGGGAGGCGGTAGCGGTATGGGAAAGCCCACAGGCAGAGCATCAGCATTGAGTGCTAACGACCACGATGAAGAAAATGTCACGAAGGGAATGCCAAGTCTTTCTGCTGCATAGGATGCACCGAAACAAATGCTCTCGCTAACTAAGCAGTCTACTTGCTCCCGTCTAATGATAGTCTCCAGTTCCGCTACCATATCTGGGATCGTTGCCAGCATTTCGTTGCGAAAGCACCAAAATTGACGAACAAATGTAGGAACCCAAGAGGGCAGCCGCACTGAAGAATTTTTTAACCGAGATATAACGTTACAACGTTCGGACATTGGGACAAGCTCAGCACCAGCCGCCTGTACCTTGGTATATTCACGCTGTCCAGTATGTACTAGAACACGGTAACCCCGCTTAACTAAAGCTTCGGCTAAAGACAGCATAGGCAAGATAGTACCAGCAACGGGTGGCGTGGTTATCAACACGGTCTTCATATGTCTCCTAATAGAAAAACTAATTGCTGTAAGTGATTGGAGTTTAGACTAATTTTGGCTCTCAAAGCGCCAAAGCCTTATCCAGACTCGCTTTCCCAATTTATAATCGATTTAGGATTCCGAAATCTAAAATGCTTGCTATATAAGGGTTGTAGCCTAAGAAATAGAATTTAGTCTAAACTCCAGTAAGTGAGAAAGTCACGAGTATTCAGTGCCACCAGGAAACACCATTGCCCCAGCGATTCAAGTTTGAGAGGTTGTTTTCACAACACAGTTGTATTGCTCTTTGAGATCTAAATTACTCCTAAGAAACACAGGGGTGTAGGGGTGTAAGGGAGCCAGTACTTGATGAGGGTCTCCCGACAGAGGTATCTGGTGAGACCAGCGCTGCAGAGAGAAGTGCCTTGCGCGGGTTCCCCGCGTTGTGGCAACTTCG
>NZ_CAWPKW010000354.1:0-1392 GCF_963888615.1 Brasilonema octagenarum UFV-OR1
TTCTGTATCTGGTCGGCAGCACCTCCCAATGATTGTATATTAGTTTTGCTTCCTCCTTTGAGATAGAGAAAATCATGCTTTAACGATTCATCGTTTAACCACTCATCTACCTTTTCAATAACGTTTTCAACTGCTTTATTGTTGGTACTGCTAATAACTATTAGATTATTGATATCCTCGCCTTTCTCAATCAATGTGAGTGCGCGTTGAACTACCTGTTGAGCTATAAGATGAAGGATGAGGGTAGTTTTTCCAGAACCAGGTGGTCCTTGCACAGCCGTTATGGGTTCAGTTTGGGCGTGTTTTAGTGCTATCAGTTGCGAGTTAGTCGGTGGATGGGTTGGGAAAGCACCCATGTAAGTCACTTCATGTTCTGGAAGCTGAGGTACACCGAATAGATATTCATAAGCTGGATGTCCTTTTGACCAATTTTTTGAGCCTGACTTGATTTCTTTCAGGTCTTGCTTGAGATTGCCAGAAAATGTGCCTCCCTTAAACTTAAACAAGTATGCCTGCCGTTTAATCTGCTGCTTACAAGAGAGACGAGGTATTATAACCTGCTGGATCCACTCCTCATAAGTTCCAAATTCTAGCTCAAAGGTTGTTTCCAGAAATGGTCGTAAGCCATCTTGGGTAATCAATTGCTCACGCTGTTCATCATCCAGTCCAAGGAAAGTGGCTAAGTTGTCTCCTGCTTCCATGAGTTTCAGGTCATTTAGATTCCACCCTTGTTCTTGATGCTCTCCTTTAAGGATGGGTGTAATATCCAAGCTAAACAAAGGACAAAGATAAGATTTTCCCTTTTCTACATCGAAAACTTGCGGAAAGGACAATGCCCACACTGCTTCCTGTTGACCTTTTTGCCCTTCAGTAACTATAACTTTTTTTCTTCGTAGCTCTAAAAAAGTAGCTTGCTCTATTAATACATGGTCGCCTACTATGCTGACACCGTCCTGTTTTATTGCATCACTCTTGGCTTCAATCTTGGCGTTACTGTAATCATCTAGAGCTATGTAATCGAACCATGCGTTGAGAATTGCGTCTACCTTGCTAGCTGCGTTCAAAACTATCTCCTGGTTGTTGTACTGGCTTTAGCTTCTTTATATACAACAGTTGTCAGGGATAATCCGGAAATTTTGCGCTAAATTATATTTTTTTTATTTGCACAGATTATGTGCTGTATAGCAGAAATCACACCTAATCATCTTTCATGGTTACGCTTTTCGATTTCGGCGAAACCTTCTTCAACTAGCAGGACGTACCACACGAATCAACTTACAAAGCAAAGGTTCTTCTGTAGCAATCGCTTCGTTAATCCGAGTTGCCATTCGACTCCTATCAGTATCGTTTGTGCAAACAATAATACCTGCATGGTTAGGGTTAGCTTTGTGC
>NZ_CAWPKW010000355.1:0-1386 GCF_963888615.1 Brasilonema octagenarum UFV-OR1
AGGGAAACCCTCCTGCAGCACTGGTCTCACCGCAACGCGCTGCGAACCGCTAAAATTCCTCCCATAGCTTGAGCAACTCTTCCAGGAGTCAATTTGTCCATTGACTTTTGCCAAGGTAGGGGATTATCAGCCAACTTTATCACGGGCTAACCATAACTCCCAAGTAATCATTGGCATCAAATCACTCCAACGCTCACACTGTTTTGGGGTACTTAGTTTAGGAAGTGTCCAGTGCAGGCGTTGCTTCAAAAAACGATACCAGTGGTCAACGGTAAAGCGACGCAAATAAAGTAGCCAAACTTCCGATAGTGGAGGCATTTCTTCTCCTACCCAAGCCAACCATAAGGGTTTTGACACTCTAGCGCAACCTTTTTGGTCAAGACGCTCAACCCTGATTAATGACATTGGGCGCGTAGCCGTTTTACGGAAGTCTAAATTTTTCCATAAGCTAACCCTTACCCGCCCCAGTTTGAGATCGTTCATCTCCAAACTTTGAGTGGCTTCACCCCAAGTAGAAGGTTCATTGAGCTTGAACTTATCACCATGTTTTCTGGGACGACCTTTGCCAGAGTATAGTGGAGGTGCGCCCCACAAACAAAGATTTGAACGCAAACGGACAAGAATATCTGCTCGAATGTTGGCAGTCTTCAACATAAAAGGGGCACACCCATACTCACTATCCCAAACCGAAATTGGTCTAGTGGATAAATGCTCACACACTTGTTGTAGTTGCCAAGCTGCTTTCTCTATGGGGCAATCCCTGCCTAGTGATTCGCTCATGCCTCAAGGGTAATGCCCAACTGCCATTCGATTCTGGCACCCAAGCAATAGTACTATATCCCTGACCAATGGTAATTGGTTTATTTCCTCGTACAGCAGTGCTGCTATGCTCAATTGTCCTTTCCTGTAGAGTTACAGCATCAGGACGAGACCAAGCAGTGTGGTCACCAGCAAGCAAAGGACGACCAACAATCGGCATCTGTTTGATATATAACTGCATCAATTTCTGTCGCTGTGGTCTACTGTCTTGTAACGCTGAGTCCCAAGGGGACACGCTGAGTCGCAAGGCGACACGCTGCGCGTTCGCCCTCTGGGCGTGCGCTTGCGCTTACGCGAACGTAAATACTTGGCCACTTGCGTCGAAAAATTGGAGACACAGATAAATCTGCCGACCCATTGTCCCCTAAAAAATCAGGCAGCCTTACTACTACGAGTACTCGTCTTGGAACACTAATTAACCAAACAAAGGCTGCCTGATTTTTTTACGTGTTAGACCCCCCCCAAGCTGTAGGCATTACGGGTCAGTAGTATTGCATCAGTCAATTCAAAGGTAGCATCATGGGCTTTGCCTAAAAGCTTGTAAGCGGCTTGACGAAATTCTTGAAG
>NZ_CAWPKW010000356.1:0-27480 GCF_963888615.1 Brasilonema octagenarum UFV-OR1
GAAGATCCCCCCAACAGAGTTAAAAAGGGGGCTTATAACCCTCTTTTACCCCCTTTTTAAGGGGGTCGCCGCAGGCAGGGGGATCTTAACCGAACTGTATTGAGTCCGCAGTTACCAACAATAATTGAAAAAACCCCTTCCCGTTACTGGGAAGGGGTTTTTTAGATGATTTAAAATTGACTTTTTACACTATTTGTGCTAAAGCAACCACTTGCTGCTGCCAACGCCCAACTGCCTTACCAATCACCGCAAGTTCTTGCATCAAAGTGTCGAAACGTTCCGGCGTGACAGATTGTGGTCCATCAGATAAGGCTTTTGCTGGGTTGGGATGAACTTCAATCATCAAAGAGTCGCATCCACAGGCGATCGCCCCCAAACACATTGAAGGGACATAGGTAGCCCAGCCCGTACCATGACTAGGATCAACCATAATTGGTAGGTGAGTTAGTTTGCGTAGCACTGGCACAGCTGACAAATCCAAGGTATTTCTGGTGTACTGGCGGTCAAAAGTGCGAATACCACGTTCACACAAAATCACATTTGGATTTCCGGCTGCCAGAATATATTCCGCTGCCATCAACCAATCTTCAATGGTTGCAGCCATTCCTCGCTTGAGAAGAACTGGTTTTGACTGTGCGCCTACTTTTTTCAACAGCGAGAAGTTCTGCATGTTTCTTGCCCCAACCTGGACAACATCTGCGACTTGTGCGATTTTCTCCAAGTCTGCACTATCCATCACTTCTGTAATAATGCCCAGCCCAGTTTCTTCTCGCGCCTTTACCAACAATTCCAAAGCACTCTCGCCGTGTCCTTGGAAGGCGTAAGGCGAGGTTCGGGGTTTATATGCACCACCACGCAAAAAGTGTGCCCCGGCAGCTTTGATTCGCCGCGCGGTTTCTACAATCATTTCTTCATTTTCTACTGAGCAGGGACCAGCAACAATAACCACAGGGTGATGTTCGCCAAAAGGAACTGGTCCATTAGGAGTGTTAACGACGACTTCAGAAGATTCTCCATGTCGAAACTCACGGCTAGCGCGTTTGAAAGGCTGTTCTACTCGCAGCACTTGCTCAATCCAAGGGCTAACTTCTTGAATTTGTAGGGGATCTAAGTCAGCGGTGTCACCAACAAGACCAATAACTACCTTATGCTTACCAACAATTTTTTCTGCTGTCAGTCCCCAAGTGCCAAGTTCCTCGCCCAGACGGTCTATTTCCGCCTCAGGGGAACCAATTTTCATGACTACAATCATGTTAAAATTCCTGCCTAGTTGAGTCCTAGCTGAAAATATTTTCCTAGACGAATCAGTGGTTTAAAATTAGAAAGCTTAAGCAAAATCGAGTTTTCAATATAACGCTTAACAGTCGCCTCATTGATGATATTGTGTCTCAAAAGATTCATAAATTTTGAATTTGTAATGTTGAAGTTACAAAATATAAACTTCAACATTATTTTTTTCACTTTTACCCAACGTCACAGTGATTTACGCGGGAGTGGGCTACTGAAAATCTTCGTTCTGAATCGTGGTAAGTGGCAAAATCCCCCGCGCTATGCCCGAAGGGGCACCCTGCGCGAACAGCCGGGGGTAAGCTTACAGTGATTTACTCACTGAGTACTGTTCATCAAACGTTTTTTTTGCCAGTTTCACGCCAAGCTGCTACCATTCGTTCCGAATTAGTTCTGAAGTCATTCCAGCCCAGCCAACCTCCAACTCTGTGTTCATCCCAAGAGGCAGAGAGAACACCATAAGTTATCCCCAACACCCCCAAACCAAAAAATCCCATGTTCACCAGTAAGACGGCGACAGGAGTTAGTTTAATTCCAGCATAAATTAACAGGAAGTAACTCACAATCAGGGTGCTGATTCCCAAAGCTGTTGGCACACCACAAAAAACAGCCACTCGGCGAATCATCCGTTGGCTAACAACTTTGGGTATTGCCATCTCTTCTTTGGTAAAAGATGGCTTCTTGTCGTCCTTTTTCCCAGATTCCTGCTTGGTTTCTGGTTGTTTGCCTTTTGCTTTAGCGGGTTTTTGGCGCTTTTTGTTTGGTTCAAAAGGCAACTGACTGCGTTCAGATTCAGCAGACATAAGCACTAGTCTCTATCCACGAATGCCGAGACGACCAATCAAAGCTTGATAACGTTCTCGGTTTTCTTCCAGAATATAAGATAATAGACGCTTACGTTGACCAATAAGCTTCAACAATCCTCGACGCGAAGAATGATCTTTCTTGTTTGACTGGAGATGTTCGCTAAGACGGTTAATACGCGCTGTTATCATAGCGACTTGAACATCAGCAGAGCCAGTGTCGGTTTCGTGAACTTGGTACTGTGTCAGTATTTCTTGTTTGCGCTCTTGCGTTAAAGCCATGATCTAATCAATTTCTAAATGTATGCAGCAGTTTCCCATAATATCATAGCCATCCAAGAGCATCCCTATTTTGCTAAAAGACTGGGTGATCAGAAATCGCAAAGGCGAAATCCAGCGACATGGAGTCATTTGAGAGTGTGCAGTTTAGTAAGACGAGGATTTGTAGATTGTTTCTACTGCTGGACAAGAATTTTGGCTTGGAATGACTCTATATCAATTCTGATGCCGTCTTTCCCAGCTTCGACATTATAATTATCAGTCCACTCATGCCATGTCCCTGGACAGGGGAAGTCAGGAATATGATATCCACTCTTGTTTTGCTCGGAAAAATTTGCTATTACGACAACGCGAGAATCTTCTTGACTACGAACATATGCCAGTACTTTTTCGTCTAGATTCTCATGGAAAAATTCAATGTTTTCACTTTGCAAAGCCGAATTTTTTTTGCGTAGCGCAATCAGTTTTTTATAGTATTCAAATAAATCCCGATTATGGTCTTTTTCTAATAAAGACCATGTCAGTTTTTGAGGCTGAGTGACAGTTTCACTTTTACGTTTGTCTTCTCCAAATTCTTCCCCCATCCACAGCATAGGTATACCCATTGCTGTTAGCAATAGCGCTGCTCCTAATTTGGCTCGTCTAAATGCATCTTCGTCAAAGATACCGCGTCCGGCAGAGCCGCGCCCCAGGCGAACGCCCAATTCTCTCAAAAGATGTTCACGGTCATGACTCGCTAAGTAATTGACTACGTTTATACTAGCCTCATAACCCTGTTTTCTTGGGTCTAAAACCTCCTTGAGCTTTTCAGGTTCAAACATCTCACCGCAAATATGCGGAATCACAAAATAGCGAAAACTTTCATGCCAACAAGCATCTAACGGTCCTAATGGAGTCGTCACTTTACTGGTATCAGGAATATGTTCAGCAACGTTATAAAACTGTTTAGGAATCGCACTTTTTTTCGCTTGTTTAGCCACAAAATCTAAAAATTCATAGTTAGCTAATTGACGCACTGCATCAAAGCGAATTCCATCAATGTGATACTCCTGAACCCAAAACCGTATAATATCACCAACGTACTTCCATGCAGGCTTAACGTTTAACTTCTCGTCGTAGTTGTCATAGTTAAACTCCGGACCCCAATAATTACCTGGATCTTCCGGATAATGCATATATTCGTAATACCAATAATTCCTATCAATCAGCATTAACGGACATTTTTCATCCGTGTGGTTAAAAATTCCATCAAGCAAAACGCGAATACCCCTCGCATGGCACTCGTCTATAAATCGTTTTAAATCTTCTGTTGTGCCGTAGCTAGATTCTGTCGCAAAATAATGACATACTTCGTATCCCCAATTATAATCACCAAAGTGTTCATTAACTGGCATTAATTCAATAGCGTTAATTCCTAACTCATGCAGGTAATCTAATTTTTCAATAGCATCTACATACTTTCCGTGCTGATCAGAGTCAACTTCGCCTCCAGTAAAATCAGCTACATGCATTTCGTATATCACTAACTCATTATTGTTTGGTAATTTTATATTGTCGTGTTGCCAAACATAAGTATCAACAATCTTTTTTCCATTTTTAATTCTTACTACACCGACTTTTAGTTTTTCATTAACCTCTGTTGCATAAGGATCAATAACATCTATCCATTGCTCTGGATAAAATTGTGGACTCTTCGTTTGAATACGGAACTTATACTGATAGATATCATCCTCTAATTCTACTTGAGTACGGAAAAAGCCGTCATTTCCTTTTTCCATTGGTATTTCTTGCCACTCAGAAAAAGAACCAATTAAGGCTGCTTTTTGATTACGAGGAGCAAATAAATAAAATTCAATACTAGTTGCCATTTAAACTACTTAATCAGTGTAATAAAGTAAAATCAAGAATATACAAATAAATTTTTATCTCAGGATAAGTTAATATTCTTTCTTGAGTAAAATTTATTTTTTCTAATCAATTATTTTCTCAGATACCTAATATTTTTTTGGTAGTTATAATACATATTAGATTTTTTGCCATTTGATGGATAAAAATAAATCAAAAGTAACAAAAAAGTGGGGACTAGCACTCTCTAATTCCCACTTCTTTGTCAATGCATTTGGTGAAAATATAAGTATTTTTTAAGCAGCTGGTACAGGGACAGTTGTTACAGTACGACTATCTAGGATAGGCTTACGGGTTTGAAAGTCAAATTTGTATCCATGTGGCAGAATATGAAGCTTTGCTCCGCAAACTGCTAAAGGTTCATCTTTCAAAATCTCGCCAACGTTGCTATGCACAACTTCTGAGTCATCGACAACTGTCACACAACCCTGTCCAATAACCTGAAACTGGTTATCGGTTACAACCATAGCGGTGTTCTCATCAATACCAAATCCCAAAACAGCAGGCTGCTGTGCTAAAGCTGCAACCAAGCGTCCCAAGCGTCCGCGTTGTGAGAAATGTTGGTCTATCACCACTCCTGGAAGAAAAGCCAAACCAGGACCTAAGTCTACTATTTCCATTCGAGGATTTGTCTCGGAGTCGCCTTCGATAATCATCACATCTGGCATGATAGCGGCTCCTGCGCTTGTACCTCCTATAACTATACCTTCAGAGAAGCGCTGATGAATAGCTGCATCTATTTCCGTATCCTTAAGAATACTTGTGATACGGGCTTGGTCTCCTCCAGTAAAAAATATACCTGTAGCTTTGTTTATCGCTGCTAACGCTGTAGATGAAGACCCATCTTCACGGGTTTCAGTGTCAAGTATACGAACATCCTCAGCACCTAGCCGTTCAAACACTCTAATATAATTCTCTCCGACTTCTCTTGGCAGTTCTGTCGCGGCTGTCATGATCACAATTTTGGCTTTTGTACCCCCAGCGTAGCGAACAAACTCCCGAAGAATTTGGCAATCCCCCTCCTTATCTTCCGCCCCCCCAATAATGACTAGTTGCCGTCTAATGTCACTAGCTACCATAGAGCCTCCTGATACAAGTGGTCTATTTATATAAAACATGATGAATTTAGGGTTAAAAACTACCATTTGGTAGAGAAAGATACAAAAATTTAATGCAGACTATAATATACAAAGTAAATGACCACATGTTTCTCTGTAAAAAGAGCAGAATAAGAGTAAAAATAGTGACTCTTTCTTTAATTCAAGTTCAAGTAAATAAATAAGGTCAAAAGTCATAAACATCTAATTGTTATGACTTTTGACCCGTAAGAGGCTTGTATTAGCTTTTGTATAAATTTTAAAGGCAACTTTTTTACTCACCCCACGACCATTGAAAATACCAAGACCGCTGATCTATAGCTAGCGCCAAGCTACGCCAACAGCAAAAGCCGTGGGATAAGATAAACTCTTTTAGGTTGACTTTAACCTAACGTAATGTTTTCTTTTTGCAAGTTACGTATAAGTTCTCTCAGTACATCAGTTTGCGTTCTGCCTAGTTTTTCGCAGTAATTGCGTAAGATTTCTTTCTCTAGATCATTCACTCTAAATGTAACAAAATTTGTTGGTTTTCCCATAGCACTGACAGTAATATATGGCCCATAGAAATATAGCACAGGTAGCATAACTGCGCTTTACGTGACAAAACAAGTCTGTGGAATCCACACATCTTTATGGTGAGAACACCAAGAATACTTTGGAAAATACCATAACTGGCTCTGTTGGATACGAGTGCAAGCCCCTCAGATTTTGAGCGTGCCTCCTAATTGTAAAATTAGGATGGTTGTAAAAATCAAAACACCTCCCGATTTCAATAATGTTCCGGAGGTCTATCTGACTGAGTGCCGTATACTATTGATGGTGAGTTGTGATGCTTCAGTTGAACGTTAAATACTCAATTCTTCAGAATGTTGATCACCCTGTTGTGTTTCAAACAGTAACTCACACAAAAAAGAACGTGCCTCTTCTAAAGCGAAATGCCTGGGTTTACCTTGATATACAATTTGATACTCATTACCGTCTGGGCCATCCCCATATCCAGAAATGAGTTTGTGTTGGAAAGCTTCCTCAGCAAGATGCTGAACCTCTTTTCTGAGAACAGCTTTTGCGTTAGTCATACTTGCCGTCTCCTTAGCGCTTCTTAGTACTTACTATTTATAAATTAACTAGTGTCAAATTGCACCCTTCAAAGGTTATATTTTTAGCTATTAGTCAATAGCAATTGTTCAATATTGATCCATCTGTTATTTAGACTATTGACTATTCACTTAGTATAACAGCTTAACTATATCTTTAGATAGCTGAATGTTGTTGGCGATACTGAGTACAATAATATGGTATAAAAGTAGCTATTAATGCCAGTGTTTAAGATAAAGCACAGATGTAGCGTAGGCATTGACCTTTGCTTACAAAAGGGTATTAAACTCATAGACAGTCAAGACGTCTGAGGAAACGCTAGTATTTGTTCAGATTTGAGGGTGTTTAGTCAGAGGTAATAGTCTTATGGTTCAAGACAAAATCACTAATACAGTTCGCATCAATGCCAGAAAAACTGATGCATTCGACATCTTCAAGTTCAAGCATTACATAGGACCAAATCCTTACTTGGACGCAGGCGCGTTGGTATTCGATTTTGCGGTCACTGAGTTTACAAAACCTCTGCCGATTGAGGATTACGTCTCAATTATTGGCGATCGCTACCCACACCTGCGCGACCAAACATTTGATTCCTATGCTCATCTGTTTGCCCGCACCGTGTCAGAAGTCGGAAAGCTAGATATGGGCTTACACCTCGACCGTTGGGGTATCAAGTCATATGAAAGTTATGCGACAATTAGCATACAATCGCTTCATGAGCGTACAACTAGAGGTGTACTTTATTTTGTATGGGATTGGTTTGAAGCCATAACTCAGCACAAAGACATTACTTTTGAAGAGCAACTTTTATCCCTTCAAAGTAAATTCCGGCAATCAGTCTACGGTGGTCCTACAGTTTACGCTTTACTGCGTACAGCTGACACAAAAGGTATTCCCGCTTTTTATCTATGGGATGAAGGACTCACACAGTACGGATACGGCAAAAAACAGGTTCGCGGAATAGCAACGACATTTGACAGCGATAGCCATCTAGATTCCGACTTCACCACGCGCAAAGATGACTGCAAAGCGTTTCTAAAAACCTTGGGTTTTCCAGTGCCAAAGGGTGATATTGTTAATTCAGAAAAGCAGGCTCTTGCAGTAGCCAGAGACATTAACTACCCAGTAGCAGTCAAACCTGTGGCTGGTCACAAAGGAATTGGAGTCACAGCCGAAGTACGAGACGAGTATGAACTCAAATCTGCTTTTAGAAGGGCGCTTGAGGCAATTCCAGAAAACGAGCCGACCCGAGTTATTGTTGAAAAAAGCATTGTGGGGTCAGACTTCCGCTTGTTGTGTGTGAATGGCAGATTTGTTGCTGCTATTGAACGTCGTCCTGCATGGGTTGTGGGTGATGGGAAATCAACCATTCAACAGTTAATCCGAGACGAAAACCGAAAACCTGGGCGTTTGGATACACCCACCTCGCCGATGACGAAAATTCAGTGCGACGAAGCGATGGAACAGTATCTTGAACAACAGGGCTTGTCATTGGACAGCGTTGTTGAGAAAGATAGAAACGTTTCTCTTCGCAAAGTTGCTAACCTCTCGGCTGGAGGTGTCAGCATTGACGCTACCCGCACTGTTCATCCTGACAATATCATTTTGGCACAAGATATTGCCCAACACTTCCGCCTTGTTTGCCTGGGGATTGATGTTATTGCACCAAATCTTAGCGAATCTTGGAAGTCTAACGACTTTTCTATCTTAGAAATCAACGCTGCGCCAGGAATTTTGATGCATCTCAAGCCTTCTATCGGTGAAAGCGTTGATGTACCCTCACACATTCTGGAAACTTTTTATCAACTGGGTACAGATGCCAGAATACCAATAGTCACGTTCAACAATATCTCAGTTCAGCAAATTCAAGAAACAATTGACCATATTCTTTTACAACATCCAGATTGGACAATAGGCGCTGTTTGTCGTGATGGTGTTTTCATAAATCGTTCAGCAAAAATTTTGAGTCCAGATTACAACACCAATATCCTTTCTTTGTTGCGTAATCCTAAGCTTGATATGCTGATTGCTGAATACAAAGAAGACGTTTTGGAAAATGAAGGAATGTTTTACTACGGAAGTAACATGGTAGTTTTAAACAATCCTACAGAAATCGAAATGACGCTAACGCGGGATGTTTTTGATGATTCAACTGTTGTAATCAAAAATGGAGATAATATTTCTATTAGGCGCAAGGGTTTGATAGAAGAATATACTCTTGGTGTAGATGAACCTTTTACACGGGTTTATTTGAAGGAGATTGGAACGGTTTTGTAAGTTGATGTCATAGCGAATCTAACGTAGGGTGGGCACTGACTAACCACTTATGGCACACCAATGACATAGAAAAGTCGCCAGTGCCCACCTTATACCAATTCAAAATTCGCTCATCACCGTTCGCGCAGCGTGCCCTACGGGCATAGATTTGAGTCTCCTGAGCCTGCCTTCGGCGGAGCCGAAGGGAGACGCTGCGCTTACGAATGTACTCGACATTATATTGAAACTGTATTTAGTGGCATCACTCGTGTTTTCCCAAAGTCAATCCATGCGGTCAGATATAAAGGGTTTTTACTTAAACTGGAAGCATTTCTTTTTGCATATACTCTTCAACACGCGTTTATTTGAAGGTAATCTTTACTATTTTAAAATAATTTAACACTTAGATTTGCACTCTCTACAGAAGTGACGGTGCGCGTAGCGCACCGTCAACTTGTCGTGTGCGATCACCTTTGGTGGCTCCTCCGGAGCATCGCATGAATCAACAAGTGAAAAGCACCCATAATTTAATAACCCAAGTTGTGGGTTATTACTTCAAGAAGACCTCGCCTGTTTTTTCAATTTTCATCGCAATTTTATCCTCACCAAAATTCTTCCCTTCATCCAACTTGACTTCTAATAATCCGGGTGCTGTTTCTTTTTGAAGATGAACACTAAGCAGTCCTTTATCCTGTCGTCGGAAGCTAATAGCTACAGCGACTGGTAAGTCTTTTAAGGTGACAGTTGATTTTCCGGAAAGGGTGCGTTGTTTGGTATGTCCAATGACTTCGTAAGCTAGCACAGCGTTAGTTTGGTTAGTCAGCTTCACGTTAACTTTTCCATTTACAGGTACAATCTTAGCGCTTGGAGTTTGTAGCTCTTCTGGCATAGGTGGGATTACAGAATCATTAGAAGTCTTGGGCGTTTGTTGAGCTTGGGCGCTTTGTGCTAAAAAAAATGGGATTGCAATTGATGATAAACCAATTAGTAAGCTTCCACAAATTGCTCCTACCCTCACAAAATTATTTTTGATAGAGTGTTTGGATTTAGTCATATTTTCAGATCCTATAGCTTTGCATAAGGTTTTATTGTTTTCATTGTTTTCTAACTCTTTATCATAAATATTTTGAGGAAGAGGAATAAAAAGTGTTACCCCAGGAATGAGTAGAATGACTTCTGGATTAGCATGATAAATTTGTTGCCACCGACTGCGAACACCATAAAATTTTTCGGCTATTTTTGGTAGTGTATCTCCATCTTTGACAGTGTAAAACATAAGTGCATTCTCGTGAGTTATCAAACTATTGACGTATTTATGATTTGAGCTACTGCATTTGAACAGGAATTGCACCTTTAGCACAGATAGGTCGATATTTCTTCCCTGACGACGCAAAAAAGAGCGCAAATTCTCGCCAACGGAGCTATTTTCTACAGTTTGTTATTTAGTTAATTGTGACAGTAGGGGCTGTGTCATGGTAAGAAGCTAACAAGTCTGGTTTTGAGCCATAAACTTCCTCCGAGAATCAGAGGTACTACTCCAACAGCGCTAACAATTTTTTGCTGAATTTCCATAGTTCAATCTCCCATCCATTGAGTTTATTGTTATTTGCTTATGTTTTCATGTTAAATAGGTTTTCTAAGAAAACGATGAGAGAAACATAAAATTTTGGTTTAGTCAAAGCGCAAATTTATCAAGATTAACAAGAGAAATTAAAAAAATGCTCAGAGGATAAATGACAGCAGTTTGTTTTTAGATAAATTATATATAGCAATCCTAAATGAGTTGTGAAATTATTCGTTGAGGTAGGGAACAGGGAACAGGGAACAGGGAAGAAGAATATACAAATGTACTTTGTTTTTTCACAAATGAAATAGGACTGCTATAGCAATCCTAAATAATCGCTAAAGCCAGCTAGAAAGACAAAGCGATGCAGCCCCATCCTGTCCATAATGATTCCACTAATAAACACGTAGAGGCTACCGAAAATGAGCAGGATGATGACAATATAGTCTAAGTCTGTTCGTCTCAGACTCACCTATCTCCTGCTCTTGCTGATTCTTTCTATATTTTCTTTTTAATTCGGAGGATCAAAGCGATTAACAAAGGCAGCCCAAGGAATCATTGGTAAACCCACGGCAAAACAGAACAACCATTGGTCAAACCTGAGGGGTACTGTGAAGAAAAACTCATTAATTAAAGGTACATAAGAAAAGCAAAGCTGCAAAATTATTGCGCCAATAATACCAAAGCCAATGGCTGGAATATCAACGTTTTCTTTAATTGTACCGTCCATTTTTGCAATTAGATTCGGCACTAATTGACTCAGGCTCAACAGATAAAAGATTCTGCCTGCAATTAAAGAATTGATTGCCATAGTACGGGCTAGATTTATATCCCCTGTAGTTTGTCGAATGTATTCAAAAACTCCAAATATCACAATCCAGTTAAACAGAGAAATCGCCAAGATGCGTTTGATTCTACTACCTGACAGTAATGCTTCATTGGGACGACGGGGCGATTGCTGCATGACATTTTGAGGTTTCGGCTCAAAGGCTAAGGGGACTGTCATGGTAATGGAATTAATGACATTCAACCAAAGAATTTGCAATGATAATATCGGTAATTCTCTGCCTACTAGGGTGCTGAATAAAATTGTCATCGACTCTCCACCATTGACTGGGAGAATAAAGCACATAGCTTTGACAAGATTTTTGTAAACAGCACGCCCTTCCTCAACCGCAGCTTTAATTGAAGCAAAGTTGTCATCGGTGAGTAGCATATCAGCCGCTTCCTTTGCTACCTCAGTTCCCGCCATACCCATCGCAATGCCAATATCGGCTTGTTTTAAGGCAGGTGCATCGTTCACTCCATCCCCCGTCATGGCGACAATTTCGCCTTTTGATTGTAACGCTTCTACTAGACGCAGCTTTTGTTCTGGTGCGACGCGGGCGAATACAACCCCATCTTCTGCAACTTGGGCAAGTTCTTGGTAGTCCATTTGAGCCAGTTCAGCGCCGGAAAATGCCAGCACCGAACCATTTTTATTGATGCCCATACGAGTTGCGATCGCCTGCGCTGTGACAGCATGGTCGCCAGTAATCATCTTTACCTGAATACCCGCTTCTTGACAGGCTTTCACCGCTTTCATCGCACTTTCGCGTGGTGGGTCAATCATCCCCTGCAAGCCCAAGAAAATCAACCCAGTGTCAATATCTACGTGGTCTACGGTAGTTTGTTCGTTTGGTACAAGCTTCTTTGCCAACGCCAACACCCGTAAGCCTTGACGTGCCATAATATTGACTTCCCGTTCGATAGAGGAGGTATTTAATGTCTCCACGCAGTCGATTGGTTTGAGTTGTCCGTTGCTATTTAACATGAAGGTGCAGCGCTTGGCGATCGCCTCTACTGAACCCTTAACATAAATCGTCTTACCTGTTGGAGTTGCGTGCAGAGTCGCCATGTACTGAAACTCAGACTCAAAAGGAATCCCATCCAGTCTCGGCATTTGCTGTTCTAGAAGCGGCTTGATTAACCCCAATTTATTAGCGGAGGTGATTAATGCCCCCTCAGTCGGATCACCAACAACAACCCATTTACCGTTTTTGGTTTCCAAGTGAGAGTCATTGCATAACAGTCCAGCGCTGAGACATTCGTGCAAACCGAGATCGCTACTCAAGTCGATTCGTTTGCCATCCTGTACAATTTTTCCTTCCGGAGAATAACCCACACCAGTGACTGCATACTGATGTCCTCCCGCATAAATGGCTTGCACTGTCATTTGATTTTCGGTCAAAGTGCCAGTTTTATCGGAACAAATGACAGTAGCACTGCCGAGAGTTTCTACTGCTGGCAGCTTGCGGATAATTGCGTGGCGACGAGCCATGCGGGATACACCGATAGCTAGTGTCACAGTCACTACCGCTGGTAATCCTTCCGGAATCGAGCCGACAATTAATGCCACAGTAGCTTCTATAGCATCTCTCCAAGGTTTGGTTTGCAGTCCCGCCATCAAAGTCAGGGTTGCAACCCCCAAAACCATGTACAGCCAATTTTTGCTGAATTTGTCGAATTTTCGGGTTAAGGGGGTAGAAAGGTCGATTTTATTTTCTAATAGCTGAGAAATTCGCCCTGTTTCGGTAGTATTACCCGTGGCTACTACTATACCTGTCGCCTGCCCAAAAGTAACAAAACCGCCTGTATAAGCCATATTTTTGCGTTCTGCTAACGGGATATCTGGCGGTAGGGGCGGCGTCTCTACACCCGCCTCTTTTTCAACAGCTACAGACTCACCAGTCAGGGCGGATTCATCTACTTGCAGATTCCGCACCTTAATCAGTCGTAAGTCAGCAGGTACTTTGTCACCAGAAGTTAACAGCACCACATCGCCAGGAACTAACTCTCGTGAGGGAATGCGTAACTTTTGGTTCTCGCGGATAACAGTTGCTTCTGTCGTGATGGATTTAGCTAGGGCTGCGATCGCCCCTTCCGCTTTCGATTCCTGAACATATCCAATAATGGCGTTAGTTGTAGTTACACCCCAAATCACAAAAGCGTTGACAAACTCACCTATAATTGCCTTAGTAGCACCCGCAATTAGCAAGATGTACAGTAGCGGCTGATTATATTGCAAAAGAAATTTTAACCACCAGGGTTTTCCTTTCTTTCCGGTCAATTCATTAAAACCAAAACGCGCTATTCGCTCTTTGACTTGAATACTATTCAAGCCCTGTGCTTGGTCAGTTTCTAACAAGTCGATTGTTTCTTCTATATGGAGGGAATGCGAGTTTTGAGGCAGCTTGTCTTGCATTGGGCGAACTGGTTTCAACTTAACTTTATGGGTAGATACAGATCTAGTCATGAGTAAATTCCGATTACAGGGATATAAATTAATTAGGAATCCAGTTTGCTAAGAGAGGAACATCTGCCAAACTCCAGCCTTGCTCAGTTTTCACAATTTCTTTAGTGTTGGCATCAATGTACACTTCTAAATCATTGTTTAGTTCAACTTCCCACACCAAATTATTATTTTCATGCTCTAAATTGACATCAATTGCTGCTGTACCTGGGTTAGCAGCAAGAACCGTTTCTATGGCTTCAACCATTGTGACCGCAGGTGCTGTGTTGTCAGGAGAAGCTTGAACAGGTCTAGTTCTAAAAAACCAACCTCCTACAAGAATCAAAGCTACTACTCCACAAGCAGCTATAATTGTTTGCTTAATTCCCATAATTAAACTTCAGAATTGAAGGATTGATGTTATTAGCTCATACCTTTATATTAGAGAGGGTTTTTAAGAATACGATGAGAGTAACAAGAAAGTTTTGGTATGAGAAAAGCTTAAAGAAATAGACATTACCACATTAGATTAAGAAATAGATGAGAGTCTATCAAAGAAATTTTTATATAGCAATCTAAATATGAATGCTGAGAATCGAAAATCTAAGAAACCCGGTAACTTCTGCGATACCGGGTTTACCATTTTTCATGATTGATGCGCGGATTGCTATATGTAAGTAAAGAGAAATATATATAATAATTGTAGGTTTGCTTGAACGTTGCGACTGTCTACGCTAACCTACAATTTATAACTATTAAAACACTAGCTTCAATACGTTAATCGCACTTACCAAAAAGACAATAGAGAAAAAAAGACCCCACAAAAATCCTCTCACAGCATAC
Source organism: Brasilonema octagenarum UFV-OR1 (assembly GCF_963888615.1). Taxonomy (NCBI): domain Bacteria; kingdom Bacillati; phylum Cyanobacteriota; class Cyanophyceae; order Nostocales; family Scytonemataceae; genus Brasilonema; species Brasilonema octagenarum. The sequence goes on from NZ_CAWPKW010000356.1 coordinate 14,401, forward strand.
GGATAGCAATCAATCATATATTGACTAGCTTGAGTTTCACATATGGTGTATTCACGTATCTGCTGCGATTGGGATATCTGCTGTAATGAAGTTGCATTCAGTTCCATTTCACTTACTGTCATGGTCTAACCCTATTTCAACTCGCTATAATTTCAAGTTACAAAACGAGATTAAGAAAATAATGAGAGTCAACAACCATTAGCCCATATCATTAATTTTGATGGATTACATAATTTAATGAATTACCCTTTTTTCCTTTTCTCTTGGCGCACTTGGCGTCTTGGCGGTTCGTTTATTTGATCTGTCTCACGCAAAGCCGCAAAGGCGCAAAGAAGAACGCAAGGGTGTGGCTAATTACCTGAAAACTGCTGTAACCCATCAAAATTAATGAGACAGACCACTATGTTGGGCAATCGGTAGAGTGACGGTAAAAGTAGTTTCTTTGTTAGGAATGCTGTCAGCAATAATAGTACCGCCATGCAAGCGAGCAATTTCGTGAGCGATCGCCAACCCCAAGCCAGCTCCACTTTTTCCTTGGGAACGGGCTGAGTCTGCGCGATAAAACCGCTCAAATAGGTGAGGTAAATGCTCTTTTGCAATACCTACTCCTGTGTTAATTATCATCACCTGCACTACATTTGAGTGCAAATTTGACCGCACCCAAACAACACCTCCTTGTGGTGTGTATTTAACGGCGTTGTCTACCAGGTTCAAAAACAAACTGGTCAACTGGTCAGGATCGCCCTGCACCCACAAATCGGGGGTCAAGTTATTTAGCAGCTTAATCTGTTGCAATTCTGCGGCATATTGCACTTGTTCCACAATCACTTCCAACAAGTTGTTTAAGTCCACAGGTAATGGCTCAAAAGGCAACTGTCCTCGGTCAATCCTTGCTAGTAACAGTAAACCATTGCTGAGGCGAATGAGTCGGTCTACCTCTTGTTCTAAATCCTGCAAGGTTTGGTCGTATTCATCTGGAGTGCGTTCCCGACTGCGGGTTACGTCTATGCGTCCTTTGATAACCGTCAGGGGAGTACGTAATTCATGGGCTGCATCAGCTGTAAACCGTTGTTCCCGTTCAAAACCTGCTTGTAAACGTTCTAACATCTGGTCAAAGGTGGTCGCCAACTGTCCTACTTCATCTTTTGCCCCTTTGTAGTTTAGACGTTGGGCGAGGTCAATGGCGCTAATAGCTTGGGCAGTCTGGGTGATTTGACTGATGGGTTGCAATGCTCTTGATGAGAGAAATAAACCACCACAACCAGCAAATATCAGTATAAATGGCAACAAAAATAAAAGTTCTGCAGATAATTTATCGGATATTTCTTCTAATGCCTCAAGAGACTTTGCTATTTGCAACCAGCCGATAATCTGACCTTGACGGATTACTGGCTGGCTAATTAGTCGCCAGTCTGCCTTATTTCTTGCCACTCTTGTGTATCCACTGGCACTTGGTATCCAGAGAGGCACTTCTTGGTATTTGCCAAAGCCGTCCACTATTTTGCCTTGGGGAGTGATCAGGCGAACTGCAAATCCAGCCTCTATCAAACGTTGTACGGTATTTTGTCGGCTTGGCTTGTCCGCAAAGGCAAGGGCGTTATTCTTATCGCTTAAATAAACCAAGGACTGAGAACCTGCTATTTGCAGAGCGGTATCCGCCTGGTTAATTATTTTACGCTCAAGTCGGAAATACAAGTAGCCCGTGAACCCGCCCAGAGTCAGCCCCAACAACAGGAGATACCAGGCAGTTAATTTTATACGTACAGGGATGTGATTCAGCCACTTCAAACTAATCATGATTCAGCATCTGCGCTGAGGCAATATCCTACACCACGCACTGTGTGCAGGAGGGGTTTGTCGAAACCGTGGTCTATCTTGCGTCGCAAGTAGCCAATATAAACATCAATAACGTTGGAATTTTCGTAAAAGTCAAAATTCCAGGTATGTTCGGTTATTTGAGTACGGGTAAGTACTTGGCGAGGGTGGCGCATAAGATACTGTAGCAGTGTAAATTCACGGGGGCTGAGGTTGATACTTTTTCCAGCGCGGCGTACTTCCCTAGTAGCAACGTCCATCTCCAAGTCTCCGACTCGCAGTATTGTGTCCTGTTGCATCGGAGGACGACGTAGTAAGGCACGCAGACGCGCCAATAGTTCGCTCAAAGCAAAGGGCTTAAACAAATAGTCATCAGCACCAGCATCTAGACCTCGAACCCGGTCTTCTACAGCATCACGGGCGGTTAGTAGCAGTACAGGGGTTTTAAGACCTTGCGATCGCAGTTTACGCAAAACCTGTAGACCGTCCATTTGAGGCAACATTATATCCAATACAATGATGTCATACTCTGCGGCTAAAGCATAATTTAGTCCCTCCTGACCATCAGTAGCTATATCTGTTGCGTAACCTGCTTCTTTCAATCCCTGACTAATAAATTGAGCAATGCCAGGTTCATCCTCTACTATTAAGACGCGCATAAGTCAAGCAATGCTAGATTTTGAAGCCACTCCGTTGCAAAGGCAGCGAAGTGCGGTGAATCATCCCTATATACTTGTATTTTCCAATAATTCCTAATTAATGGCTACACTGGCTACAATCAAAAGAGCTGCCAAGCTGTGTAAGTAGCATAGGGTGTATTGCACCCAAAGTATTTAAAACCAACTAAAATCAACCATTTCTTCCTGTCAGCAACTCAAATTTGCTGGTATATCTGAAATATTCCGAAATAATTCAACTTGAGATTGTAGTTTGGTGTATTCTTGCCAACATAAGATGTACCCTTTCCGGGCAGTTGCACCATACTTATGAAACTGGAGTTATTTTCTCAAGTCTTGACAGCGGTTACTCAATCCTTAGCTATAGCTTCACTGAGTACGTTTCCTATAATTGCAGCTATCAATCAGCCTAGTTTTGCTAATAGTAATAAATTCTCCTGCGAAAAGCGTAATGGTACACCAGTAACAATGGTTCGTACCTCACGAGGAAATGAAACGTTTATTCGTTGGGTGGTTAGGGATTTTAAAGCTTTTCCACCGGAGAAACGTTGTGCGATCGTTTCTGCAAGATTCCAACAATACTATGATAATGGCTCAGTATACATCACAAGTAAAGATAACTTTAAAGGTTATCCTGTGTTGTGTATTGCGAGTCGTAAAGGTGGTTCTTGTGCCAACGATGAGGATGTATTAGTCACCCTTAAGCCGGGAACTGATACTGGACGTGTTCTTAGGCAAATTCTCGATTTCCGCCGAGGTGCTGATGCGAAGCCAATTGAACTGAGCGGTAGGCAGTATGTATCCTATTCTGATGGTGATTTATACGTAGATGTTAAGCAACTTGTAGATACAGATGACAGCGCGGGAGGTAACAAGTCTGTAACTAATATTCCTAGTTCAGCCTCACTTGAGCATCGCTTTTGATTCTCGCTCAATTATGGAGTCAGGAAGAAATGACTTGGAGATGGGTAACGCGGGGGCTTCATTGTACACTACTTTTGGTTGCCTGTCTTGGTGGAATTGCGATAAGCGGAGCTTGCTGCCAAGGGCAGATCGCACTCCCAAGACACAAACCCATTTCTGTGTCTTGTCAAAACCAAAATTGCAAGCTTTCTCAACTCTCGGTAGCCCAAGTGCAACAAAAAGCTGAAGCAATTACAGTCAAAGTTTTGTCAAAAGAGTTACTAGGGACAGGAACTTTGATGAAAAGAAATGGACAAGTTTATACCGTAATTACCAATGCTCATGTGTTGAGATCCGCTGATCCTCCGTATCAAATTCAAACTCCAGATGGGCGTCTTTACTCTGCTGTGGTTTCCAAGTCTGTTGTATTTAAAGATAGAGATTTGGCTATACTGCAGTTTCGTAGCACTAATACAGTTTATACAGTTGCAACGCTGGGAAATTCATCCAGTTTGAAAGTTGGGGATAAGGTATTTGTTGGTGGATTTACGTCACGTGCGGAGCAAAATGGGGCAAATCAGAAATACCTCACCCTGCCCTATCGGGCATCCCTCTGGAAAGTTGGGAGTGGGAACCTCACCCTGCCCTATCGGGCATCCCTCTCCTTGGTAAGGAGAGGGAAAGATTTTCGCGAAGCGAAAAGCGAGGGTGAGGTGAAAAGCGAGATGTGTGTTGCAAACAAGGGAGTAGGCAGTGAGTATGTTTTTACAGAGGGAAAAGTTTCGCTAATACTGGATAAGGCTTTGGAGGGGGGTTACCAAATTGGGTACAGCAATGAAATACGCAAGGGTATGAGTGGCGCACCGTTGCTAAATCAGCGAGGAGAAGTTGTGGGTATTAATGGATTGCATAAAGATCCAGTATGGAATACTCCTGAATTATATATGGATGGTTCTGAGCCTTCTAAAGCTTTACAAGAGCAGATTACTCGTTCCAGTTTGGCAGTACCTATAAAAACTGTTGTGCAGTTAGCTCCAAAGTTGGTGACACGTTCATTTAAGATGAGTGTATCCTTCGACTCCGCTCAGGGTACACCGCTAGTGAATTTTGATGCAAAACAAAAGTTCGATTTATGAGAGGACAGGTGATTAAGCTTTCTTGTGGTTTTTCTGTAGCGCTACTAGGTGCAGCACTTGTCATGGTACAGTCTCAAGTTGTAATAGCATTAACTCCACGAGAAGTCAATGGTATTGCCAAGCAGATTACAGTTCGCATTGATGGCGCAAATCCTGGATCTGGAGTTATTATTAAGCGCCAAGGAAATACTTATACTGTCCTCACTAACTGGCATGTGCTGAAAGAGAATGGAAACACCGTTCAAACTCCTGATGGTCGGCGTTACACTGTAAACCAGAGTCTAGTCAAACCTTTTCGAGGGTTAGATTTGGCGGAGTTCCAATTTACAAGTACGGAAAACTACCGTAAGTCTGAGTTAGGTAATTCTCAACAATTAAGTGAAGGCATAGCAGTTTATGCTACAGGTTGGGCAAATCCTGATGGTATCTGCTTACAACGCTGCTATCGATTTTCACTAGGAAGCATTTCCGTCATCTCGCCTAGTTCCAAAGATGGCTATGCTATGGTTTATACTAATATTATTAAGCCAGGTATGAGCGGTGGTCCAGTGCTAGACGAGCAGGGACGATTAATAGGAATTAACGGACAAAGTAAGCAAGAACCTATTACTGGTTCTATAGATTATTTAGGTATCCCCATTAACACTTATTTAAATTATACCTCAGAAAAAGTATTTCAACAGTCGCAAGTTGCTGTTTCTTCTGGAGGAGCTAAATTTTTTTGTGGTATGAACGAAGGTATGCTAGCTACATTAGTGAGAACTTCACAGGGAAACATACCAATGATTCGCTGGATCTCTGGAAATGATTCTGAAAAAACAGCACGCTGTAAAGATGTATCTGCCAGATTCCAGAGAACCTATGAAAATGGAACATTAAACTATCTAAGAACTGGGACTATAAAAGGACAACCCGTAATTTGCGCTGCTGCTAGCAAGGAAGATATTTCTCCTTGCACAGATAGTACTGTATTATTCATACTTAAGCCAGGCACTAATCCACAACAGATACTTGACAAGTTGGAGGTTCAGAGGACTAGAGCCTATGATCCTCAACTTAAGTTATAGGAATGTAGGAAGAAAAGATAAATATAAAGTTTGTTATGGGGTAAGTCAGGCTAATTAGAGGGCATATAAATGAAGTTTTCTTACGGACTTCCAATAGTGTTACTGGGTGCAGCAGTTGTCATGGTACAGTCTCAAGTTGCTGTAGGATTGACGCCAGCAGAAGTTAACGCTATTGCTAAACAGATTACAGTTCGCATCGATGGCGCTAATACTGGATCTGGAGTTATCATTAACCGCCAAGGAAATACTTACACTGTCCTCACAAACGAGCATGTGGTGCGATTAAAGGGAAACTATACTCTCCAAACTCCTGATAATCGGCGCTATTCTTTTAACCAAAGTGTAGTCAAATACTTTCCTGGTGTCGATTTAGCAGTGCTGCAATTCACTAGTACAGAAAATTACCGGAAGCCAGAATTAGGTAATTCTGGACAAGTGAGTGAAGGTACAACAATATATGTCACTGGCTGGGCTGATCCTGATGCTGTGAGTCCAGAGCGCAGTTATACTTTTTTACCAGGTGGCATTTCTAGGATTGTGAGAAATGCTAAGAATGGATACGCCTGGGTTCATACTAATCCAACTAAGCCAGGAATGAGTGGTGGTCCAGTTTTAGATGGACAAGGGCGATTGGTAGGAGTTAATGGATTATCGCTCACGAATCCTGGGACAGGCGCGACGGATTTTTTTGGGATTCCTATTAATACTTATTTAACGCTTGCTGCTAAACAAGGTGGAAATCAGCAAGCAACAAAACCTTCTTCTCCACCAAGTAGAAAAAAGACTGCTGTCACCTCACCACCAGCTACCACCTCACCGCATCTAAATACCAACAGTACAGCAGCCAATTTCGTTTTAGCGAATAGTGTTATTGCAGATTCCTCAAATAATGAATTCTTCTATGGGGTTAATTCCGTCGCCATCAGCCCGGATGGCAGGACTTTAGCTAGTGGTAGCTGGGACGATACCATCAAAATCTGGAATCTTGCAACTGGGCAACTCATCCGTACTCTCGCTGGTCATTCCTATTCGGTTAATTCCGTCGCCATCAGCGCAGATGGCAGGACTTTAGCTAGTGGTAGTTTTGACAAGACTATCAAAATCTGGAATCTTGCAACTGGACAACTTATCCGTACTCTCGGTGGTCATTCCGAGTGGGTTCGTTCCGTCGCCATCAGCCCAGATGGCAGGACTTTAGTCAGTGGTAGTGGTGACAAGACTATCAAAATTTGGCGGTTGTCTGAGCGTTGATTTTCTGATTGAGTCATTTAATTTATTTTTCATTAAGATCTAGGAAATAAATAAACGTAACTGTGTCATTGCGAATGCGATCGCTACGCGATCGCGGAGGACATATCACGAATAATGTTATAGCCCACATTTACTCATGCCGAATGCGGTTTCTAACCGCCTATTTACCTTCTTTAACATCCAAAATTTGAAACGACTTAATCATCTGTTCCACATCTGCCAGATATTTATCATACTGTGTCACTTCTGCTGTATAGGTAACATAATAAGCCTTACCACCTCTAACTGTTCCTATTTCCATCACTTTTAAACGACATTGCTGTTCTTGACGCCTATAGCTCAATTTATAAGCTTTGTAATTTGACAGCGTAGTAGCAGATGTTGATTCATCAGCAATTTGAGTATCTGGAATAATATTTTTAATTTTATTTTCTACTGATTCTTTATATCCTTTAAGTGAAAATCCCTGGGATAATTCACTAACATTTACAACGATTTCTAGCGGACAAGCATTTGATGGTTTGTCACTGCTAGGAATAAATTTTGTCACCTCATCACCAAACTTAACTGGCTCATCTTGTCTTGTCCAATTTTCAGGATATTTTATTTCTACACCGTAATCAGAGTAAGTATTAGCCGAAAAATTTGGTTTTGGCTTGGTTGGTTTCACATTCCAAAACTGATAGCCGAACCAGATAAGAAGAGGGATTAACGCTGCTACTATCCCCACTCCAACCCAAACTTTCTTAGGAGGCGATTTGGATGATAAACTTCTGACAGCTTGCAAAGCCTCATCTGCTGATTGGTAGCGCTGACTGAAGTGATCGCGCACCATTTTATCTATGATATTGGCTAGCTTTGGACTAACCTTTGCGCGATCGCGCCAAATAATTTCTCCTGTCTTGGAGTCTGTAGGCAATCCTCCATGTCTTGGATTGGAATTCATCCCTGTCAAAGCTTGAATACAGATAACTCCAACTGCATAGATGTCGCTGCTTAATGTTGGTTTACCTTTGGCTTGTTCGCTTGGTACATAACCAGGAGTGCCAACAGCAACAGTAAAATTAGTATGTCCTTGAGCATTAGCTATTTGAGTGGCTATTTGCTTAACTGCACCAAAGTCAATCAGCACAATTTTGCCATCTAATTCACGTCGCATAATATTTGAGGGTTTTAAATCCCGGTGAATCACCCCTTGTTGGTGGACAAAGGCTAAAACTTCTAAAATCTCTTTTAAAAGCTTAATCACCTCAGGTTCACTTAGTTGTCTTCCAGAAAAGACTTCTTGATTGAGATCCTGACCTTTAATGTATTCCTGAACGATATAAAATTCTTGATTTTGTTCACAATGTGCTAGAAGTCTTGGGATTTGGTCATGATTTCCTAAGACTTCCAGCATCTGTGCTTCCTGGTCAAAAAAACGTTTTGCGTGGTGTAGAGTGTAGGCGTCATCTGACTGAGGTTTGAATTGCTTGACAACGCACTGAGGATTCCCTGGTCGCTGCGTATCCTCAGCTAAGAAAGTGACACCAAACCCTCCTTTTCCTATCTGTCGGATAATGCGGTAGCGTCCACATATTGTTTGACCCACCATTTAAGTCACCGTGTGTTCAATAATTTATCACTGTTTTAGCTTATTCTCTCATCAGTAGACCCATGTCCTATCCATAGCAATCCAATTCAGAACCCCGACTTCTTAGAGAAATCGGGGTTCTTGTTGTTCAGGAATGATTGCGGATTGCGATATTATCTTTGGCTAATATCAAGTTCGGATGAACACTTATAAAAAGAACCTTACCCCGCCCTATGCCTAACGGCACGCTACGCTATCGGGCACCCCTCTCCTTAGCAAGGAGAGGGGCAGGGGGTGAGGTCGTTTTATCGTAACTAATTAGGCGAACTTGATATAACAACTGATGACAGACAGCGAATAACTGATTTACTGCCAAACAAACACCTTAGCTTCGTATGGTCCAATATCAATCGTAATGCTATTGTCGCTAGCTTCTACATCATAATTGCCTGTCCACTCGTGCCATTTGCCATTGTTGGAGAAGTTAGAAACTTGATACCCACCTAAGAAGTTTTCTGAGAAATTCGCCACAACCACAACACGAGAACCTTCATCGTTCCAACGGCTATAAGCTAATACTTTATCTTCTGGATTTTCGTGAATGAAATCAACATTTTCTGTGTAGAGAGCATGATTGCTTTTACGCAGGTGTATTAAGCCTTTGTAGTATTCAAACAAGTTACGATTCAAATCATTACCTAGCAATCCCCATTCAATTTTAGATGATTCTTGTGTATTCGGCTTGTACTCGCCAAACTCCTGACCCATCCAAAGCATGGGTATACCCATTGCTGTTAAAAGGATAGCAGCTCCCAACTTCAACCGCCTAAAAGCTTCTTCATCAAAGATATTGTTGTTACCCAATTCCACCATTAAGCGATCATGATCATGGTTGGTGAGGTAATTCACAACATTTGTAGCACCCATGAAGCCTTGACGCTTTGCGTCGATCGCATCTTTGAGGCGTTCTAAATCAAAGGTGTTACCACAGATATGATCCTTAATACAATGATAGAAACTATCATGCCAGCAGCCATCCATTGGTCCATCAGCGTTGGTGATACTGGTCGTTTCTGGAATATGTTCGGCAATGTTATAAAAAGGCTTCATGCTGGCAGTATCTCTGGCTTCTTCGGTTATCCAGTGCATGAAATCATAGTTAGCAATTTGCCGTGCTGCATCGTAGCGAATTCCATCAAGGTGATACTCACTAACCCAATAACGAACTGTATCGCCAATAAATTTGCGAGCAGGATAAGTCTCTAAATTTTCATCATAGTGTTCGTAATTAAATTCTGGTCCCCAGTTATTATCGGGATCGCGAGGCTCATGATGATACCAATAATCGTGGTCAATTTGTGTTAATGGAGCTGATGATTCTGAATGGTTATAAATACCATCCATAATCACACGAATTCCTCTTGCATGGCACTCATCAACAAGATTTTTTAATCCCGATGTCGGACCGTAACTTGATTCTGGGGCAAAGAAGTGGCGTGGATTGTAACCCCAACTATAATCTCCTGGATATTCTTTAACTGGCATTAACTCAACCGCATTAATTCCCAGTTCACTGAGGTAATCTAACTTCTCAACGACGTGCTTGTACTTTCCTCGTGCATGTGGATCATCTTCTCCTCCAGAAAAGTCACCAACGTGCAATTCATAAATAACTAATTCCTCGTTTGCGGGCAGATGTTTATCGTCGTGTTGCCAAACGTAAGTATCTACAACACGTTCCCCATCTTTTATATGTACAACACTGTCATCATTCCCACTCATTTCATCAATATCAGTTGCATAGGGGTCTGTGACATCTACCCATTGGTCTTGTTCAAAAAACCAAGACTTTGACTGCACACGAAATTTATATTTATAATCACCATCTTCTAATTCAACGGTTGTGCGAAAATAACCATCCTCACGTTTTTTCATTGAAATTGGTTTCCAATCAGAAAAAGAACCAATTAAAGAAGCTGCTTCGTTGTAAGGTGCAAATAAATTAAATTCAATTGGCTTTGCCATAGTGAGTATATAAAAGGAGATGCATTGAAAAAAGACAAAATTTAAGTTACTAATGACTATAAGGATAATGGCTCAAAGCGATTAACTTATAGTGATTAGCAAGTGTTTAATCAATTCCGGCAGTCATTAGTATTTTCTAATTTAGAAACAAACTAGCCAATCATCCTCAAGAGATAATAAAATCATTTTTACGTATCTCTCAAGAAGGAATTTTTATATAAAGTATCTTTATGTTTGATAAATTAATTAATTATAAAGTTTTAGTGATTGTTCTAAGATAATTAGAAAAAATAAGTCAAAAGCTTGTCAATCAAAAAAAAAAGTTGTAAGTGAGGAATAAGTGACTCCTCATTTCTCACTTTTTTAGTTGTAACTCGAAGTAGAATGTTCAGGTTTGCTCGTTGTTTTTATAACTAGCAACAGCCGCCCTGAGATTACCTTGGTATTGTGACAAGAGTTGTAAGCCCTCCTCTTTTTCCAAACCAGTCCAATGCATCAATAGCGCCAACTTTACCCACTTACCACTACGTTCCAATAAAAAACCAGCGGCTTCTCGACTTAAACCTGTGAGGTCTTGTAAAATACGCATAGCGCGATCGCGTAACTTTTGATTCGTTACCGCCACATCCACCATGCGATTGCCATAAACTTTACCCAACTTCACCATCACACCTGTAGACAGGGTATTTAAAGCTAGTTTAGTGACTGTACCCGCTTTGAGACGAGTTGAACCTGCAAGGATCTCTGGTCCAGTCAACAAGCGAATATCAATATCAGCCTCACACTCCACTTGTTCAACAGGGACGCAGGCTATAAATATAGTAGTTGCTCCTCGCTGACGAGCAGCACTCATCGCGCCATGAACAAAAGGTGTTGTTCCACCGGCTGTAATCCCAACCACTACATCAAGTTGGGTGATTTGTCGTTGGGCGATCGCCGCCTCACCATCTTCAGCGCTGTCTTCCAAATCTTCCGAACTACGGACTAGTGCACCCGCACCACCCGCAATAATTCCCTGTACCATCTCTGGGGGTGTACAAAAAGTAGGTGGACACTCTGCAGCGTCTAACACTCCTAACCGACCACTTGTCCCCGCTCCGATGTAAAAAAGGCGTCCCCCGTTGCGCAAACATTCGGCAGTACGTTCAATCGCTTGAGCCAACTGAACTTTAGCTGCACCTACTGCTGCCACTGCCTTTGCATCTTCGCGATTGAATAACTCTACCAGTTCAACAGAACTTAGCTGGTCTAAATTAAGACTGTCAGGATTAACCTGCTCTGTCAAAAGATGACCGCGCCCCTGTAAATTCGTCGTCATTTGTTTTTTTGTCCAAAGTGCAATTGAAAAGCAGTACTGTGAGCGGGTTTTCCGGAAGTACTACAGTTTATTTGTAATCAGTCATCAGTAGTGACTAGTGACTAATGACTTACTACAGTAATCCTTCCAGTTTCCGGCGAATGCTGTCTAGTTCCGAATCAGAAATTTCCGGTTTTTCCTGCGACTCCTGGCTGCGAGGCAGAGTTTCCTCAGCAACATTCTCCTGGGACTCTAATTTCCAATCTGTTTCATCAACGTTGACTTCTGGGGGAATTGCCAAAGCACTGTCATTTGGGACAATTTCCCAATCGTAGTCCGCACCTTGACAAAATTCTTTGACTTCCTCTGAATCAATCGCCTCTACAGTTGGTGAGAGGAAATCTTGAGCTTCCAGCATGAGGGCAAAGCGTGTCGCGTCGTCTTCTGACTCGAACATCAGAACTTTATTGCGATCGCCCACCTGAATTGTGTGGATTCCCTCATTTTCTGTCCGAGCATTAAACAGTAGTACAAAAACACGCATGGGTGTAATCATTAATCTTACATTTTTGATCTATTTTTAATTAAAGTTCTAGAAGGCGTCCAATGAAAAGTCGAAGCAAAAATTTTCACTTTTTTATCAAATCTTAATATTTTCCTGACAAGGTAAAGACCACAATATCAATAATTTTCTTCAAGAAAGTGACTAGTCTCTCAACAAACACAGGGGTGTAGGGGAAAAGAGTGTTTTTTCGATTCGTAGCGGGTGGTGCGTCCCCCGTGGGGCGCTTTCAACAAACATCATCCCTTTTGTTGCCTGTTCCCTGTTAAGCGTTCCCTCTTTTCTTACGAATACTGATAAAAAACTCCTGCCGTCTTTTGTATCGTCGGTTATCCTGGAGTAGGCGCAATTAATTGTGTACCAATCAGTTCTACCAATGTGGCAGTTTCATCCGTATCTTGAGTGCTAAGTTCTGAATAAATCCTTACAGATATATTCGGGGGATAAAATCAGGAAAAAAGGCTATGATGGCTCCACAAATAAATTCTGGACACAGTGCTGTGAGCGGCTGTACCCACTTGATGTAAATGCCGTTAGTTTTTCGCCTAAGAAATTTCCCAAACTTAAGGCAACAAGCACGTTACACAGCACAATGCTGTGTAGGGGAGGACAGTTCCCTTCGGGTATGCCTGCGGCATGGGCTTTGCTCGAACGCAGTCGCCTAGGTCGGGAGAACGCCAAGTGCTACAACGGGGCGGCACGTTATGTTCCCCCGCTTCGTTGACGACCAAGCAACAGCAGAGTTGATGAAACGGTTTTATCGGGGGATGTTGC
>NZ_CAWPKW010000357.1:0-27280 GCF_963888615.1 Brasilonema octagenarum UFV-OR1
ACTTTACTACCAGCTTACCGTAGTTTGTGGTTCAATTACCTGAAAATTGCTGTAAGTCCATTAACTATTGGATCACAAAGTCAGAGAAAAGACTTTCTGACTCAACAAAGTTTTATGCTAAAAAGAATTGGCAGAAGTCCAAGACAGGATGTCGATTTCCTCTGTCTTGTTCAATTCAACATCGTGATACGGGGTCTAACACGAGAAAAATGAGCCAGCCTTATAACTACGAGTACTCTTCTACGCCGACAGATCAACAAACAAAGGCTGGCTCATTTTTTAGGGGACAATGCGTCACCCAGAATTTCTGATTGAGAAGTAAGAAGTCAATTCGTCCTTTAATAATGGAAAGTTTATCAATAGTTTCAATTTCGACAGATTTCTCTAATTTGATGTGAAAAGGAGGCAGATAGAACTTGCCAATGAATAGCAGTGGCGATAAAACAATGGTATTAACCGTGTTTTCTAATAATGGCAGATAATTCCGTAAATTGATGTAACCTGCTTTCACTTGGTCTAATAGCTGCTTTTCTTGCTCTGTCAGTTCTGGTAATTCGTCTTGCCACTCACGAAAAAATTCCTCAGAATCAACTAACTCTAATCCATAAAGTGATATGAGTTTCTCAAGAGTAATATTTTCTGCCTGAAGAGTTTGAACCATAAGTCAATCTAGTTGATCAAGGTTTTTTGCAGATGAATTGAGACAAGATTTCATAATTGGGGAATTATCAACCACCAATTGATTTCGGTAATTATCTATTGGTAAGTACAATTGATTTTAACAAAATTATGACTGATAAGATTGACACTACAAATGCCTAATGGTTTATTTCATATCTCAATCAAGAATTAACTGACAGAATTTTACCCACAATTATCGGGGTTACCAAACTCATGTGCTAATGGACGCAATCTACAAAAATTCAACAATTTGACTAGAATTAACAGACAAAGTTAGCAAGTAGTCAACTAGCCTTTCTTTCTCACCACTATTCACATAAACAGAATAGCCATGAATAGAGGCTTTAGAACAGAAAGTACGTAACTTCCTCAAGCTAAATTGCATTAACTTCTGCTTTTCCTGAATAGTATTTACTGTTGGTATCTCTTGAGAATCAAATAACTCCCTCTCTTGAGTAAATTCATCCATTTGCAGGTTTCTCTCGTCATCTAGTTGAGTATCTTTTTGAAAAGTTAACTGTAGATTTGAATAAAAATCTTCAGTCGGTTCTTGAATGAGTTCTTCCAAAAAAGATTTGGAAGTCCCTACTACTTCACTAGTAGGAGTATGAAAAAGCCAGCAAATAAATGAAAAAATGACTCCAAACAGGTAAAGATTAAACAGTAGAGCATAAGCAAAGTTAACTAGTTCAGTCATGTCAGTTTCTCCAAATAGTTAATTGGGTAGATTCTGTAGAGATTAGCTACCCAGTAGTGGGGCGAAACCGCCCCGTACTGAGTGCCACATCTACAAATTTCCAACTATCTATGAAGAAGGGAAATTATATTAAGTCAACAAGATTTTCAGACACTTGAGGTGGAGATATTGGATGGAAAAGATTAGGAGAAATTCTGGGTGGAGAAATCTCGCGTCTATTACCACGTAAATAGTTAACAAGAGAAACCAAGTCGTAATTATACCGAAGTTCGCGCGGGCAATCACAGTCGTATGGGTCAATTGGTTGACCGTTAAACTTAAAGAAATAGTTAACACCAGTAGAACACTTGTGGACAACTATTCTATTTCTATCCACGCGCACATCGGCACCATACAAATCTTGATTCAATTCCCTAATTTTGTCTAGGTGACTGTAATCCTCATGAACTATTTCTCGGTATTTAAAGTGATTGACATACCGGCGCAGATGAGCATCTGAACATAATTCAGATAATTGATCTGACCAAGAGAACCTAAATCCATCAAAATCAAACTGAAATCTACGACCAGAATAACTATCTTTGACAACAATATAGTCATCCATTTTAAAAACTTCGACATCAGCCAAACCTTCATTAAGGCTAGCAATAATATCTGGGTTTTCATACTCACGCAGCACTATCCCGTCTAAGAGTTTTTTATCAGGACAATCTGTTCCTTCCCACCCAAAAGGATGCATTCCACAGACTACTCTGTTAGCACCATGAAGGTAAGAACAACCCTTGCAGGAATCCAAACAAGCATTTCTAAATTGTCCGCTAGATTTTGCCCAGTAAAAACTATTATGAAGCCGAAAATATTCCTCCAACGCTTCTTTTGGTAAAAATTGACGTGAATGGAAATACTTTCCTACCAGGTTTTCTCTTTCTGGATAGCTAGCTTCAAAAAGGACAGTCAGTTTTTGAATTTGATAGTCATCAAGTTTAACAGAAACAATTTCTTCTTTGAAGTCAGACTTTGTACCGCAATGCGAACTCAAACGACAAAGATGTAATCCGTGTAAGGTAGGATGACCTTTGATTTGAGTTACATAATAGGTGTAAGTGACATTTCGCCGCCAAGTATATTCAACTCCTTCTGAATTAGTTTTCTCATCTTCTTCTTCACAATAGTCCAAACCAAATAATTCATTTTCTTCCTCCTCTTCTTCCTCTGAATCATCTTCATCAAGTGATTCATCAGAATTATAGAAATTAATTGCAATTATCCGGTTTGAAGACCTATTTTTTTTCTCCTCTTCCAACTCTTTATTGGTTGTACTCAATACCAAACTACCAACAGCAACAGCAGAAACAGTACCAACTAAACCAAATAAACCAGTTGCAGTTGCAAGAGCAGTTATATCCTTGTAAGCAGGCTTATTTTCTACCCCCACCCCGGCATCCGCCAAGAATGTCAACCCAACTGAAGCCGGTAAAACCAATCCTACTGAAGCAAGCATTGCTAGTAGAGAAGCCACTCCTAAACAAGAATTTATTTCTTGTAATCGATGTACAACCTGTGTCTTGAATTTGTCTTTCATAATTTCCCCTTTTGCGATTTTAACCGTTAGCTGCTAATGGCAACCCCGGCATTGGGGATTAGGGCATAGACTACTCTAAAAAGACTTACTACTCTACTGCTTTCAGCATTAATGGCACTCAGCATATTGAAACCACTCACCTGATGTTCGAGTTCAGCCGTCTTTATAAAGCCTTACCCAGGAACAGTAGCAGGCATCGAACCTGCTTAAAACCCGTATGTTTACTGTCCAAAAGTCCAAGTATTATTTTCGTTTAATTCCAATTCTTCAAAGCATTTAGTAAAACTTGGGAAATGGAAATATCTTAGCGGCATCCGAGAGATTAATAATAAAGAGAAATTGTCTAGTTCAGCTAACTGTTGTAATTTGAATAAGTCATAACTTAAAGTTTCACTAACAGAGTGCAGTCTATCAAAGTTATCTATCACTAGTAACTTCTGAAACCCATCAGATAGTTGACTTACAATATTTTGCCAATCCTGCTGATAGTACAAACCTAGACTAATAGGAATAACGTCAAATAAGTTATCCACGCTAAAAGGATATTCAAGGTTAAGATAAACGGACTCTAGGTTAATGTCTTTGAGCAAGCAGTTTCTAACAGTAAAAGTCTTACCAATACCCTGCTTACCCCACAGGTGAATATTCTTGCCTGCATTTATCTTCTCAATCAACAAACTGTAATCTTGAAAACGTAACATGACTGTTATCGGAAAATTAACTGTATATCTTAACTAAAGTGACATTAAATATGTAACTGATTGACTGTGTTTTTCTAAGCTATTTCTGGAAAATTGATTAGAAACAATAAAATTATCTAATAAAAAATCAGGTGATTGTGATAATCGCAGTAGCACACCGTCATCACCATTACTGCGATGATAGTAATGAACGACAGGTGATTTGATAACTGTCAAGTTATCGTTACGAATTGCTCGTCCTGCCACTAAACCATCCATAATAAATTTGGCAGCAGCAGCAACATTATCACTATCTCGTCCAAAGTTTTTCAGATACCAATGAAATTCAACCCATACAGCACTATCCAAACAAAATCCACAATTCTGAACGAATTTACCGATTAAGTTTGTCCAATACTTCTTAAGTTCAGCACTTGCTTGCCAACCAGAACGTGCTTGATTAATGATTTCGTTCATACTAGGTGGTAAAGGCATTGTTAATTCATATATCATCTCCCTCACCTCCTTGCAAACTATTTAAAAACCCCTCAACAACGTTTCTAAATTTTTTATACGATCTACCATCATGACGCGATAAATTAAAAACAGCTTTTACAATCTCATCAAGTTGATAACCCTTTTGATGCAAATTCAAAATAGAGTTTCTAGCTGAATCATCAAGCTGTACATTAAAACTAAAACTACCTTCAAAATCAGTCTTGAATTGCTTAGTTTTAGTAACAGCAGTGGCTTTAGATTTACCTCTGTCATGACTACTACCCTCACCAGACAAACTAGCGACAAATTCATCGAAATCTAGTCCAGACTCCCATGCAGTATAGGAGTCATCTTGGTTTTTGGCATCTATTAGCAACTGCTTGAAGTATTCAGGATCTTCATCATCAGCAACATACAACGCCTGGAGTCGCACCACCTCAGTCGTTTTGTACAAGAAATCCCCATATCCCAGCAAGTAAACTGCACGCTTGTCTTTATCGTCCCCAAGGATAATACAACTATCTTCAGGACGAGTTGTAACAAAGGCGGTCTTGGCAGGAAAGTTTGAGCGAATCAAAGGGTCAATGACGTTCTTGTCAGGACGCTGTGTGTACAATAGGACATGAATACCTGCACCACCAGCTTTTGCAAGCAACTTCATCAGCGCACCCTCAATGCGATCGCAGTAATTATCATCCGAAAGCAAATCAAAACACTCGTCAATCAAACACACAATTCGCGGCATGATAATACCAGATGCAAACCGCAAGTTGTACTGCGCGATTGTTTCAATACTGCTGTGGCGTTCAAACTCCTGGTAGCGCAATTCCATCTCCTCAACCAGGTAATCAAGCAAGTTAGCAGTAGATTCTGCATCACGCGCAACTGGGGCAACAAGATGAGGTAGCCCATCAAATTTACCAAACGTCACACGTTTAACATCCGAAAGCGCTAACTGAACAAGCGAAGGGGGATACCGTCGCACTAAATATAGGATTGCTGCTTTCTCAAACTGTGACTTTCCACCCCGAGTTCGCCCACCGCCCAGAATATGGGTGACGTTATCGCTATACAGGGGAATTTCAACATAGGTACCATCAACATCAACACCACCGGGGATGGATACCGAATGAATATCAGGTTCGCCGTCAAAGGTAATATAGTCACGGAAATAAGCAAACTGTCTGTCTAACCTGGGTATATCAAATACCACCCCTCCGGGCACAACACTCACCATTGGCGCAACTTTCAAGTCCAATTCTTCACCAAGCTGTTGTACTAAGTCATTGCCAATGTCTTCTACTTTCTTGTAAGAAACACCCCGTCCCAGTTTTACTTTAATGCGGTTGAATGTTGGACCAGTTTTGGCATCAACATACTTAGCATTGATACTAAAATCTTCCAGGGTATCAACTAATAATTTTCCTGCTTGTTCCATTGTGGAAATCTGTGAATGGATAATTTCATGAGTAGAAGTCTTACTCTCTAAAGATTTCGGTTCGTTAATTGTTGAGCCATCTCCTGTAAGTTGTAAATTTATTGATTGACCTGTAACACGTGCAACAAGCACTGCAGTTCGGTAACAATACTTCTTGATAAAATAATCTCTAGTTTTATTAGCTAAATCTGTAAAAATATGAATTGGTTTATGACTTAAAAAAAGCTTGTAGAGGTTCTCTTGAACCACTTCATAGCCAATCTGTTTTAGATAAATATTTTTGAGAGAGTCAATATATTGAAATAAATCTTCAACAGAAGAAGAATCTGCTATTTGAACAGCCTTTTGGTGTATGTTACTTTGCTCCCACTGTGATGGAACACGATTGACATGGATATATTCAAGTGCATACCGGACAAACTCATACTGGTTTAAAGTACAGTATTCTGCACATATTGATAAAATTTCTTCATCACTGGTACCTATCATCACTGATGAGTATATTACCTGAAATAAAAACTCTAAATCAAATTCAATAACCGAACGGGATAGTTTCGTTTTAAAATCCATCTGCTGTAGAACAGTTTCAGCATAATCAACCATTGATGAAGATAAAGCTTCGCGTACATGCACTATAATCTCTTCATTGCTCAAACCATCTTGTTTTGCTTGGACAATTGCAGTTAATACTTTTTGTTTTTGAGAATCAATATTACTATGATTGGGATTAGGTAGCACTAACATTTGAATTGACAATGATTACGAAAAATTATGTACCAAACTAAAAAATAAAGATAAATCAAAAGCTGAACGCTATCTTATAGTCAGTCATCTAATACCAATTCTCTGTAAACTTGCACTAAATATTTACCTCTTCTACTCTTGGCGTTCTTGGCACGCCAGGTGCTTCAAGTCGGCGGAGCCGCCCAACGCACTGGCTCGTCTTGTTGCTAATCGTTTAATAAATATTAAGTGCATCTATGGCTACGCCACGCAAGCTATCATGGAGAATTGGTATAAGAATAAAATTATCGATAATCTTTGACGAAATCCAACTACTTAATGTCAAACATAAGTCGGAGAAAGTTTTACCTATTTCCGAGTTTCAGAAATTACTAATATTTTTTGATAGTAGCTACGTAATTCTTCTAAATTTCGTGGATTCTGATTATATGAATTGCAAATAAAACTTGCCCATACCCTACCAACTTTACATGCAGCAGTATCAAACCTTCCTGCTTCAATATCACTTAAGGCATTATTACGGCGAATATATTCAATCGCCATTTTATCTTGAGAAGCTGGACTAAAATCCTTCAAGTTTAACTTTGGCTGCAAGTCATACCAACTTTTATCTAACATTTGATAAGCACCAGCTGCAGTAGAACAAACCTCCTTGTTATTAATAGGAGCGCATTGTTTCTTTAACGGATGTGTCGAAAAATCATCAAAAGTTCCCTTAAATACTAACTTACGATAACTCTCAGGTTCACTCGTTCCCGTTTCTGCCCAGCGAATTGTTGCTAAAAAAGCGCTCAAGCGTGGTGAATAAGAACTTGTATTAACTCTTGGCTCTAAATTATTTAACGATACTGAAGAAACACCAGCGCTTTGAGAACTAGAAAAATAAATACTCAAAGTAATTAAAGAAGCAGCTGACAAATGAACAGGCTGAAAACGCGATATCAATTGATGGCGAGGATTCCAAATTAACCCAACTAAACCACCAACAACAAACCCAAATTTCCAACTATCGAGTACCCTACCAAAACTAGACATCTGACAGATAGTATCTGCACTCCTTGATGCCAACCTACAGGGCAATGAAGCGACTCCATAAGAAACAGTCACACAGCCAACTACACCAATTGAACCTGAAATCAAAATGCGTCCGAGCATACAAAAATTACCGATTTATCAGATACTCGTGTAAATAAGGACGGGGGTTCTGCGCTACGCCATAAGAACGAACTTCAAAATGCAAATGCGGTCCTGTCGAAAAACCCGTACTACCTACCGTCGCAATCATCTGCCCACGTATAACTTGTTGTCCTTCTTGCACGTACAATTCGTTGGCATGACCGTAGAGAGTAGAAATATTTCCCTGATGTTGGATAATAACTGCATTTCCATAACCATTCCTTTTGTCACCTGCGCTTACCACCTGGCCTGAATCAGCTGCATAAATGGGCGTACCCATTGATGCACCAAAATCAATCCCGCTATGAAACTTGCGTTCGCCCGTAATGGGGTGTGTTCGCCAACCAAACTCACTAGTTACGGGAGTACCAGTCGCAGTTGGAAAAACAAACCGACCAGAAGAAAAAGTCTTGTTATCATCAGAAGATTGAGTTTGGTGTTGTAATGCACTCTGGAGAGATTTAACTAACTGCTGGGATTCAACCCACCCAGAAACCTGGGGAATCACCATAGCTGCAACTAAAACCGAAGTTGCGATCGCATAATTCCAAGTGTTATTTATCGAAAGCTTAGTTTTTGCCTTACTAGCTTGAAAGTCAACAACCAGACGCATTACAAATCATTTACATCCAAAATTGTTGTTGCAAAAATATAATTGGAGTTCTGGCGGTAGCGACGGTCAGATTTAACGATTGATAGAAATTGGCGATGACCGTCTTGCGACATTGACTTCTTCTGGATTTTGTGATGTTTGATAGCCTTTACGCTGCATCGCTTGATATACTCGTGATGCCAAATTACTAGTAGGTTGTGGATTAACCAAAGTTTGAATAGATTGCACAACAGACTGCGATTCAATAAACGTAGATATCGGCTGTACAACGACACAAACAACCAGCAAACTCGTTACAATGGCATATTTCCAAGCAGGTGATTTATCATCAACTGATGAGGTTTCAGATGCAGCGTCAACAGGTAATTTTACTGTTTGAGTATCATCCTCCCTCTGTGAGTCAAACTCAATAACAAACCGCATTTACCCACCCCAACGAGTTTCTTTCTTCCTAAAAGTATTCGTTTGATTGGAAAGTTTATCTTGCCAGCAACCAACATTCTTGGCGTTCAAAACTGCCTCAAAATCATTACCAGCTTTCGGACAAGCAGTTGGAGTTGAAGTTGGGATAGAAGTGGAATTAGCAGCAGGTAAAGTTATATAATTAACTGGTATTTTGACTTGATGAAATAAACCTGCTGCCCTGTGCAAATCGTAGAATTTCAAATACCCTGGTTGCAAAATATCTGCAATCCACACCAACAAAGTCATCCAAAAGATAATTCGCACCCACATACTATTCCAGTTGCTTAACAACCGGAAGTGCAAATTGTGGAACTTCCTTGGGCACGACTTCTATCTTCTTGCCTGAAGCATATCCTGGACCTGTGTAATTTCCATTTAAAAGAAAATTAATGACCATTACAAACAACCAAAACCCAACTGCACCCACCCCTATAGGTGATTTTATACAATCTCCAAGAAAGTAGGCTGGATACCAAACAAACCTCCAAGGATTCTGTGGGTGTAGTCGATGCGCCTTCCATGTCTCCACATAAGGAATCTCAATTTGAGGAATTTTCGGTTTATAAGTAGTAGGTGCAGTAATATACCTCACTTCTACTGGTTGAGTATCGTAAGTCATCATCGGAGAAACATTCCCTTGTTGCTGATTTATGACTCCTCCTTGTTGCTGTACCTGCTGCAGCATGTTTTGCAAGCGATTTACAGGTACAATTTCACCGCCTGAGGAAAAATCCGCATCAAAATTACGGCGTTGATTTCTACTCATAGAAAACCTCGAATTAACTAACTAGTCAAATGATTATTATTTGCTTGGGAGTTATTATCTGACCAAAAATCTTCATCTTGAAGTTGGGCGTAAAACTCTTGTGGAGAAAGCATCCCAGCCTGGTTGTTGACTTGATATCCACTCATTTGAACATCAGGCGAATGCTCTAACTTAGAAATAGTAGAACGCGGAGAAAATTGAACTACATTCTTACCCAAAAACTCGTTAGGGTATCCCAAGGAAGCAGCAGGAGGTGACAGCAAAGGAGAATAAGGTTGAACATCAGTAGCTTTAACATCAGCATCAGAGAGTTGATTGCTCGAATCGTTTAAGTTATCAGAAGCTTCTACGGTGTCTACAGCATTGTTATAGTCAGAAATTCCCCAGCCTAAGAAACAAGCAAACCCAGCTAAGAATATAACTGCACTCATCCAATGCACACCTGAGTTAGGGGATGGCATCATCTCAACAGTCGTGCGAGATGAACCCTCAAGGGTAGTACGAATAGGGGTACGTTTGACTGCCGCTATAACATTGAGCGAACATAAGGCTATACAAACTATTGCAGCAGCAAACTTGGCGTACATGACATCACTCCCCTGATTTGTTAACAGGCTGTTTATTAAGAACTGCCTTATGCTGGTTTTTCTTCGTCTGCTGAAGATATATCTGCCTTTGCTCCTCCCGCTGCTTTATCCTTGAGCGGATATCTGCCACTTGCGCCATCTGCTCTACTGGATCTAAATATCCCCGCGCCCGTAATAACTGCGCCTGTGCCAAGGAATAAGGCTCTTGAGCATTTCTAATTTGAATGAACATCTGATTTAAGTCAACTGATGGTTGCGATTCTAAATTCTGGGCATAATCAATCGCCTCAAGCTTGCCCAAAATCAAAACAGCAGCCGCACCAGTTGGTATTTTCTCTTCAACTTTCATACCATCAGTTCTGCGGTATCCCCAGTAAAAAGTATTATTTCCAGAAGCTGCTTCTAGTAAAAGATCCAAGGAGTTGAATTTAACTATCTCCAGCGCTGGCATATAATGCAAGCGATAAAATCCTGAGTTTTCGTCAGCCTGCATCCTGGATATCTCACCCCGCAGTTGCTGTCCCCACAACGCCGCCGCTAACTGTCGCCATCCTGTCAGCGTAGGAGTACCCTCGACTGAGGAATAGCTGGAAAGATGATCTATATTGTAGTCAGTACGCGAAAGCTTCTCCAAATAAACCTCCCGAATCTGAAAAACTTGCGCCTTTGCCTGTTGCACCTGAGATACAGAATTTCTGGGAATTTGCTGCTTCCACCCTACTATTAGAGCAACCGAACCAATTACAGATAGCGCCCCAACGGTTGAACAAACAGTCCATAAAGTGACATTTACCTTTGTCCGCTTTCTTGTTTGCTTGGTATCTCGCACAGGGGTAGGAGTAAACATAACTAGCCCTATGTATTATTAACAACTAGATGCAAAGGCGGACGTTTATTCAACTGACGGGCAAATGCTATCCCCGCACCACCAACAACTATTCCAGTAAGCAGTAACAATGGGTTCAACGCAAGAGTTGCTCCTACTCCCATCAACTGCCCTACCATACCAGATACCCCAAGGTTCATTAACAATCCACCTGTAGCGTTCATCAAAAAATCAAATGCCGCTTGCATAATTACTCCCTAGATATCCAAATTACTATTAGTGCTAAAACAAACCCAATTAATTCGCCTAAACCGACACCAACCAAAATTGGAACAATACTTGAAATCTCCTGTCTTTCTTGAGTTGGAGGGACTGCCACCCATGTTCCAACTACTGTACCAGTTACCAAACTCAAACAGTTTATACCAAGTGCTAAAGTGGATGTTTTACGAGCATTGAGCAAACTCTCATCACGCAGTTGGTAAGAAACTGCAAGCATCTGGGACACTACTTCTTCGGAGATGGCTCGGTTTTCGGCTGCGAGGACTTCAAGCGTCTGGGCTGTTGTGTCGATGTACCTACTAGTAGGGGATGAGTCTGTTCCCCCCAGTTGATTTTGCCGAAAAAATCGTTATCAATTCGAGTTTGAATTCGCTCCTGTGCTTGCTCATAACCAGTAATACCCTTGTTTGAGCTACTATAGCGGTTCAAGGTTGAGACCAACACACTCTGGTAAAATTTGACCAGAGTATATTAATCAGATTTTTATGAAGGCTTACGACCAAGATCTGCGTCAAAAAATTGTTGATGCCTTTCGGAATCGAGAAGGCTCGCAAGCGAAAGCTGGCAAAGCGCTTTCATGTAAGTCTCAGTTTTATACAAACCTTACTAGGTCGCTATTTAGACGTAGGAAGTATAGAACCATTACCACATAAAAGTGGTAACCCACCCAAAATAAAAGAAGAACATTATCCAATTTTACAAAAATTGATAGAAGAGAATAACGATGCAACCTTAGAAGAATTATGCGTAAAAATGGAATTACAAACTCAGATAAAAATTAGTCGCTCAGGAATGAGTAAAACGTTACAAAAGCTCAAATTGACCCGAAAAAAAAACTTTACACGCAGCGGAGCAAGACACGGACAGAGTTAAAAAATTGAGGCAAGAGTTTTGGGAAAATATCCGTACATTTGACCTGAACAATTTAGTTTTTGTTGATGAGTCTGGAGTAAAGCTCGCCGGGGGAAGCTTCCCCCGGCAGACTTTACGTAAATATAGCTATGACCAGACTTTATGCTAGGGCACTGAGAGGAAAAAGAGCCCACGCTTGGAGTCCAGACAAACGTGGTAAAAATGTAACTATCATTGGGGCAATCGCTTTACGTGGGATTGTTGGTGCAATGAGTTTTAAGGGTGGAAATGATAAAAATGCATTTGAAACTTATATTAATCAAGTTTTAGTTCCTAATCTTTGGCAAGGAGCGTGTGTAGTGATGGATAATTTTAGCTCTCACAAAGTTGCAGGAATTCAAGAAGCAATTGAGGCTGTTGGCGCACACTTAGTTTATTTATCGCCATATTCACCTGACTTTTCTCCAATCGAAAATTGTTGGTCTAAAATTAAAGAATTTTTACGTTCACAAGCTGCCCGTACTTATCCAGATTTAGATCAAGCGATTACAGCAGCATTTGAAGAAGTTAGTTCAAATGATATTGTTGGTTGGTTTAAACATTGCGGTTATTGTATTGCATCCAACTGAGAACCGCTATATCTACATCAGTACCGCCGTGAAAAATGAGTTCTTCAAGAGCGAGAGTGGAAGATTCTAGCACTACCTTGTGACGCAAGTTTCCTAGCTGAATACCCTTGTCAACATCAAGGGTAAGCATTCCGACAAAACTATCAGGAGCAGCTTGTTCGGGGTCAATACCAAACCTTTGTTTGATATACTCACGCTTATCAAAACGATGTTCTCCACTTTCAGGATTCTTTTGATCGCGCATCTCCAATAAATGACGAGCAGCCTCTTCAAGGGACATATTTTCAGAAGTCGCAGCAGTCTTTAACTGAAGCAATTGTTGTTCCACTTGCTCGCCAACTGTGTCGCCTTGAATTTCTAGATTCAAAATTTGACAAACAGTCCGCACCACATCATGCGACACCTGCAACTGTTGTGCTAGTTGGTTTATATGCTTCATTACGTTCAATCCTCTTAATGACTGCTTGAACAATTAAGTTGTTTTTTTCTTCATTAGATATATGCTTTGTCAAAAAGTCATAAAGGCTTACGTCATTGACTTTTTGCAAATAAGCATCTAAGCCACCAGCAGGAATCACCTGTTGTAAGTATTCTTTACACGTCAACCGTCGAATCTTGATAGCAACGTAGAAAATATCAGCAATTTCAACTGCTGCTGCATCAAAATATCCGCCTCGCTTACGAGGCTTAACTATCCCTGCGTAAGGATACCACCGTTGTAAAGCAGCAATCGAAATCCCGTATCTTTCGGCAAGTGTTTTTTGGGTGTAGAGAACGTTTTCACATAGCATCAAACTCAATTCCAACTGAAAGGTAACATCAATTTCAAGACAATTAAACTAAGTTCTTGCTAAAGAAAGTGTGAATCCAATAATGATTCACAAGTCCTATCACTTTAGTACAAGTTTCATTCAACTAAAACACAATGCAAATTCAGCCAATCTCCTACTCAACTTCACATTTGTTAGGTTACATACTGCCTATGGAGAATGCAAGCACATTTGTATATGTAACTTGAAGAAAAGAGAAGTATGATTGATAAGGTAAGAAAGTACTCAAACAGAAACATAGAGCGAAAAGTCAATTTTTTTGTGAATAATGAATGATTTTATGGTAGTTTTTGTGTCAGAATACAATCCTTGACTTTTCTTGATTTTTTCAGTCAAAATAACTATAATTATGACCAAATCAAATGAAGCTTGAGAAAACAGTAGCAGACTTTTTTGCAGGGATTGGCCTCGTTACAATGGGGCTAATTAAGCAAGGATGGCAAGTAAAATATGCTCTTGACTACAGCGACGAGAAACGCCAAATGTACCAGAATGCTTTTGGAGTCGGACACTATCACTGTAAAGATATCAGAGAAATAAGTGGAACTGAAGTGCCTAAAGTAACCTTAGCTCATGCCTCTTTTCCATGTACTAACATCTCTGTTGCAGGTTCTAGAAGTGGGTTGCACTCTGGAGAATCATCTACATTCTGGGACTTTGTCCGATTCCTACATGAAATGGGGGAACTGAGGGAAATAGGTAAACCTCCTTTAATTCTTATTGAAAATGTGGAAGGTTTCCTAACTTCTGGGCGTGGAGAAGATTTAATCGTTGCGTTAAAAGCTTTAAATAATCTTGGTTATGCAGTTGATATTTTCATCATCGACGCTGCCCATTTTGTTCCGCAAAGCAGGGTACGTTTATTTATTATAGGTAATCTGTTTAGTTTCTCACAAACTTATGATGAGATTGAACGGATTATGAGTCAGCAAAAAGGTGCAAGACCTCAAAAAGTTAAAGATTTTATTGCTTCTAATCCAACAATCAAATGGAGCCTTCGCAATCTACCAGACTTACCCCAAAGAACAACCAACCTAGCTGATATTGTTGATGAAAGTGAGGAATGGTGGGTAAAAGAACGAACAGAGTATTTGTTCAATCAGATGTTTGAACGTCATAAATCCCAAATTCGTTTAATGATGCAAAATGAATATTGGTCATACGGAACCGTCTTTCGACGCATGAGAATGCGTTCTGGGATTAAACAATCAACCGCAGAACTAAGAACCGATGGAATTGCTGGATGTTTACGAACTCCGAAGGGAGGAAGTGCTCGTCAGATTATTGTAAGGGCAGGTTTTGGACGTTTTGATGCTAGGTTAATTAATGCTTGTGAAAGTGCCCGTCTCATGGGGGCATCGGAGTATTTGATTCCTCAAAATATTTCACTCAATAATATACTTTTTGGCTTTGGTGATGCTGTTTGTGTTCCAGTCATCGAATGGATTGCTGCGAATTATCTTAATCCATTATTTAATGAATTAAATAGCATGATAAAAGCTTCGCAAAGAGCTGCTTAATTGGTCATAGGAAATGTAAGCATACCATCCTTAATACTCATAACGACTCGACCATGTACTTTCACTGTACTGTTGCTGATATTTTTGCGGTATCGACGTAAGAATTCTTGAGTGCCATAGCGTTCTTCCAAACCAGGTAACCAACTTCGGAAAATTTCTGATAGGAAATCTCCTCCAAGTTGGCGAACTGTAACGTTTCTGTAGTCTCGACTGTAGGACACAAATAAATGGTCTACAGTCATATCCTTCAAAAGCTTACCGCGACCTGTTCTCAGATGATACTGGTACTCAAAGGCGTTACCATCAATACTAGATTTTACCTCGTAATTACTAAGGTCGGCTCCATAGCTACCAGTACCTGTATCTCCAGTAAGTATTGCACCAAACAACTCCCAAAGTTGTGGCGAAATGCTTCCTGGTATTCGTATGTTGTATTCTCTGAGTAGGCTAATCAGTTCTTCGTTGTAAATGAATTTTCTGTAGAAATCATATGCTTGTTGTATCCTCAGTTGGGTCATAGCCAAAAGTCAAGTATGACAAAAGCAGTTGTGCATAAGTGGGCTGTACCCGCTTACTTGGCTGCTTCCTTTTCAATACCCTATGACGTTTGGTATCAAAACTGCAATTATTTCTGTTGGAAGTGATCGCTGTCAGACGCTAAATTGTGTTGGTGAAATTCGCGCAATTCTAACTTCATCTGTTTAAATCTATGACTTATGCTGAAATTTTTTCAACAGAAACTTGATGCATAATTTGCTCTTTTAACGAATCTGCTGCAACTGCTGCAATTGTTTCCCAATCTTCTTGTTTCAACAACACCCCAAGCAGCTCGCGCAGTATTTCTCGGCTAGAGATAAACTCTTGGCTATAAAGTTCATCTGTTCCCAAAACAACAAGTATGTGTTCTCTGACTTCTGGTGTAGGTAGCCTTAATCGTTGAAGTAGTCTCTCTCTTGCAGTTTTTACCGCAATTTTCGTAGCTGTTCCTAAATTCCAATTATTCAGCAATAGCCGCACTTCTCGATTAAGAGAAATACGTAACGTTGTTAAACGTCCCAAAAGTTCGAGGTTCAGCATTAGGTCGCCAAACCCAGAACCCCAATCCAATCCAGCACCAATGTTACCACCTACTTTATCCTCAGCAACGACCGCTTTTCGCAACCATTCTTCATCAAACAATAAATCCATCGGATTTACTGCGTTTTCTTGACTAAAGGTGCTTTGATTGTAATTAGGTTCTTGCTGACTCATTCACTTACCGTTACATAAATCTTGCTCAAGTTTAGTCAATGCTAATCAAAGCTATTCAACCATGTCCTGCACTAACTCTTGCTCAAAAGTAATTTCCTCCGAAGTCTTGTTAATGATGACCACCTCATTTATGGTGCAAGGGCGATCGCCTGACCAATACGTTTGAGAAAGCGTTTCAGTGCGGGTTAATTTGATACTTGAGTAACTCTATTTATTTATGCTGATTCTCCAATCTTACTCAGGTATACTACTCGATATATAGCTTTAGTTGTTTTGCCAGAATCACCAGACGAGTGGTCAGTACTAGTTTTTTCCATTGATTGCTCAATATCATCTACTGACGTTGGACAATCACCATTGCCATCAAAAGTATAGTCCAGTAAGTCGCCAGGAGTAATAATTCGGTTTTCTCCCCTAGCATGATAAGCCTTTGTTAGGCCATTACATAAGTTATTGAGGACTCTGCCGCTAATCTGTTCAATCTCATCAGCATTTTTGAGCTTTGAAATGGAGGTTGGATGAATACCTGAAAGCTCAGCAAGTTCCTTATTCGTAATTTTCTTCTCTGCCATCAGCATCCTTAACCGCCAACGAATCATGTTTTGAGAGTATGTCCTTGTTTTACTTACTCTCATAGTTTCCTCCACGAATGCATTTATAGCTAGCTTGCTTTTAAAGCTATATTTTACACTCCTTAATAGCTTCCTCGAGTATTTAATTGCTTACTATTATATTATATAGCGAGCTTGCTATATAATTGACAGTAAACAAAGGCGCTCATCACCCGTAAGGTCTTTATGAAAAACTGCGAAATCCTACAAAGTCTACCTAAAGAAGGTTTAAAACCCAGGCAATTTCTACGCCACTGCTTCGGTATAGCCTCACTCAGCCCCCCGGAACTTCTCGAAGAAGAAACAGATTCTCAATACCGCAGAAAATGTATCAGCGTATTATGTGCAGTTTTTGACGTACAAAGACCAACAGTTCGCAAGTGGGGAAGTGACCTCAATTTTGATGGGATACCCAACTACTGCAAATTTGCACTTGCTTACATTCACGCTGCCGAAATTGTGCCAAAAGAGCTAAAGAGTATCCTGCAAGGAGAATACAGCGCACCACTCGTAGATGCTCAAACGTTTCTAGAAAAAATACTCCTCTACGGATTAACCGAACAGCAAGTACTGCAAACTGTTTCCCATGCTAACTTTCGCGCTACTTGTGTCAAAACCCTCACGCAAGTATTACATATCGGCACTAAGTCAGTTCAAGACTGGGGTCAAGATATGTCGTTTCGTAAAATGCCCACAATTCACAAACACACCTTGGGTTATGCCTTGGCTGCTATCTCTAAATCATCAAAAGCTTGGGACAAACAAGCAGCTTGAATTATTCGCGTTGACTCAAATTGGTGAGGCGATCGCCATTCCGCCAAGAACTTGCGATCGCCTTCCTCAATAAAACCCAAAAATGGGAACTAAATAATATGATGCCACAACAAGCAATAATCGCAGATGATTATCAAGCTTTCGCCCAACAAGAATTGGAAAGATACATTGAAGCCCAAGCCGAAGAGATCGCCCCGGAAGTAAATTTCTCTTTCCAAGCGCTACCAATTGCCACTGAGACCATCCTACGTCACGCTAGATCTCTGGCTGTTGAGAAACAAAAGCGGTCGCGCACAGAGTACAAAAAGCTGTTATCTGAGCATGGTTGGCTCTTAGAAGACAAGAAATACCTCAAGGTGGCTGCTGCATTTGGTTCTTTCTCGCCCCAAGATTTAGCACAAATCGAGCCAGATACTATCTTTCTGCTAGCAAAGAACAGCAAGAAGTACCAGCCTGTTATTGACCAATTGCAGGACTTGAGCTTACGTACTCAGCAGGTGGTTAGAGAACTCATAAAGCAGCAGCGCAAACCGAGAGAGCCAAAGTCTGAGAAACCGAGTATTTGGCGACGAACGAAAAATGGTGGACGCTACTGTCAAATTCCGCCCATTCACGAGCAAGATGAGCGCACTGGCGTCACCTTACAGCAGATGATGGATTGTGAGGGATTGACGGCACAGCAAATCGTGGCAGAAGCGATTTCACTGAGGCAGGCATACAAAACTGGACAGCTGGTATTGGTTGATGATGCATCCTTTTTGGAATATCAACTCCAAAGTCCAACTTGTGAGATGAACAGCAACCAAATAGATGAGGTAGGAACGGACAACATTGAACTAAGTGAAAACACGAATTGTGCTGTTGTAGAGCAATTTGTTTCAAAACCCACCAATTCAGATAATTTTGGACAAGTCCAAGTACAGGAGCATCCAACAGCAGAAAATACTGAAGTACCGCTGTTGAATGATGTACCAACAGAACAGTACGACCAAGATCAGTGGCACTCTTTAGCTACAAGATTACAACTCCTACTAGCACTTCCTATTCCTTACAACAGAAAAGATGCACGCACAGCAGATGATTTAGTTGCTGTTGTTACTGGCAGATTGAGTAAAGAGCATTATGCTTGGTTTGACAATCTTCCCAAGTTGCTAGCACAAGCTGCATCAATAAACCCAGAAGAATTGGAGTGGGTTGATAGCGTACTACGTGCCAAAGCATTAGCGGTGATAGGATTTGAAGTAAATTCGATTGTGGAGGTTATTAGCGCTCGCCATAACTACCAGCTCTGTACTGGCACGGTAGTAAATTTATCTGGTCCTGCTAACACTCCAATTGAAGTAAGGTTAGGCGGGAAAAGAAAGTACTTCCACCACAGTGAGTTGAGGTTGATTTCCAGCACAGGTGATAGTAGCCCAAGATCAGACAATTTAGAACTTAACCCAACTCCAACTGAAGAACTAGCACTCAAGGTGCGAGTGGGAGATAAAGTTAACTGGGCTAATTGTCCTGCCCACCTTATTAACTGGCAGCCATTTTTGATTACTAGCATTGAGGATGACCAAGCAATGCTAGATATTTATACGCATCCAGTGCCACTGGCTCAATTGCAGCTTTGCTCAACTCAAAACTGAAATTTTGATGGCTCTTTGAGTGCAGTTCATAAATCTTTGACGATGGACTTTACTATTCATTAAAAACTTGCAATTACGCGTTGCTCCAAACGCGAGTACGTGTCCCATAAGCGCAAAGTGCCCCCACTAGGCGTACACGCAGCGTGTCTGCAGAACTTACGGGACGATCCGCGAGTGCGTGTCCTCTGCCTCCTGCACAGGAGCTACGAATTGCACGCAGGTGTCCGTAAAGACATAATATCCGCCCTTTTAGTCAGAGCATAGAAAAATAAATTGTGCTCGCACCCCTAACTTTCAGTCAATCACTATACTGAATGATAATTAGTCAAATTACTACTGCTTTTATTACGGTTTTTACTACTAATACAATTGTTCTGATTGGATCAAAAAACTATTAAAATACAAACTATGAGAATACAATGTCATCGGGTGCTACAGTCTGACATTGTCTGAGTTAATTTCGGCTGAATTCAAAGAAATTTAGTTGCAAAAGCAGCTTAATGTATTCTCTGAAGACGAGTATGCTGCATTTTTGAATATTTTACATCGAGAAGCTGTGTATATGTAATACCAGCAAGTTTTTCTGTCAAACAAATTTTATTTTCAATCAGGGTGAACTCTTGCAAAAAATTTACCATTGCGCCGCGTTACAAATACCCTAATTCTGTAAAGGTAAAATTATAGATGTTTCCACTCATCACACACTTTGAAGAACTGCTTAAGAACATCCAACCACCTCAAGAACGACTTGAAGCAGCACGGGATTTGCCACCATTAGTTCGTGATTACATCGCTGAAAGCAAAGAATTTCCTACGGTTTCACCCGATAGTCGTCTGGCAGGTTCCTACGCCCAACAAATGGCAGTGGGTGATGTTAAAGACGTAGATACCCTGATTCGCATCCCTGGCAATCCAAAAGCAAATGAACCAAAAGCAAAGCAATTAATTCAAGACATGAAAAAGCTGCTTGATAGCTTACCAGAAGCTTTGGGCTATGAAGGGTATGCAGAAGCGGAAATAGAGGTCGAACGGGCACGCCGATCCGTCCATGTCTACTTCAAAGACAAAGATTTTCACTTAGACTTTGTTCCTTGCATTGCACCGGATGGATTTGAGAATGTGTTGTATGTCCCTGATCGAGGGTTTAACAAGTGGATAGCATCTCACCCAATTGGATACATTAAACTACTTAACGATTTACAGAAGCAGTACGACAATAAAGTTAAGCCTCTAGGAAAGTTGCTAAAGCATTTCCGTGACTATCAGATGAAAACCCGCAAGCCTAAGAGCTACTGGCTTGGTGCCCTCCTAGTTTATCACATTCAAGAAGGCAATTTGGACATGACACAACCATTGGCAGTCCCGTTTTACACCCTTTTGAATGAAATCTACTGTCAGTACGATCACTTGCTGTCTACTAGCAGTGATGCAACCCCAAATATCCTCGACCCCATGCTAGATCACAACATTTCCTGGAACTGGAGCCGCACCTATTTTGAAACCTTCATGAGACGGATTAACGAGGGACGGAATTGGGCAGCCAAAGCCCTAGAGACTGATGATCGAGAGAAGGCGATTGAATACTGGCAAAAAATTTTCGGAGAAGAATATTTTCCATCAGACGTAGAAACAACTGTTTCCCGATTAGCTACAAAAGGTTTACCTGGCAAATCTTACGTCAGCTCTACAGGTTTGATTGTGTCAAGTCAGCCTGCTTCCGGGATCTACACCTCCACTATTGCAACTAAGTTTCATGGGACTGAGCAAAGCTGAATTTCTTCTACTGAAACCTGCCATCAACCTAGGACTACAGAACCTGCACATACTGCGCCGATTTCCTGGGTTTGTTTACAAGCGAGAGCTTGGGGTAGCTATATGGCGAGGTACGCTTCAACCTCGCCAGTTATCGCCAAAATATCGGGTAGCAGTGCGCTATAAGTTAAGCTCTCATCCAACTGTTAATGTTATATCGCCTGCCCTAGTCTCAAGAACTCCCCATCTTTGGAATGATGGAAGTTTATGTCTCTACTACCCTAAAGAAAAACCGTGGCAAGCAGACATGCTCATTGCACAAACCATTATTCCTTGGACTGCACTATGGCTCTACTATTATGAATTGTGGTTAGATACCGGGAGATGGCTTGGTCCATCGTCACATGCTTCAGACCCAAAACTGCTGAACGGGAGCGCTAATTCCGTCTCTTGATAGTTCTATCCTAAGGTCATCTATCGAATAATAGTAAACCACATGACAGACAGCGATCGTTTGACTCCCTCACTCTTAGAACCACAGTCTCGCGGTGGTGATATTGCTGAAGGGGGCTTTTCATTCCAGGAACAAGTTACTTTAGCCCGCATACCAGTTTGGCTTTCTCAAGAAAGTTTCACAGCTATGCTTCGGGAAGGTATTGGTGATGTAGAGGCAAAGTTCTTTGTGCCTGGTCGTGGGTTTACTAAGGAACTTCTTGAAGTTAAAGATCACGTCCTTCAACCATCTAAGTTCTGGAGTGAAATTCGCCGATTTCAACAGATAGATACTGGAAGTTCAAATATTTCTCGGTGGTTTATTCTTGTTGCAACAGGAATTTCCAAAGATTTAGAACCTTTGGTGAATGGATTACGTCGCGTTCGTAGTCCTCAAGATTTTTATGAAGAAAACTCCACCATTCAAGAAAATTCGTTCCAAGATTATGTTCAGATTATCAAAAGAATCGGGGGTACAGATAAGGATGCTATTTTTATTTTTAATAAGGTAATTATTGAAGTCGATTGGAACACTGCAAAACCTCACGGGGAGGCTATTTTTAAGCAGTCTTTTGTGGATCATTTGCCAGAATATGAATATTTATCTCTCAAAACCTTAGATAATATTTATAATCATATTGGTATATTTATCCGACAACGTAAAAATCAGAACATTACTCGGAAAGACTTAGAGACAAAACTAAGAGATAAAATTCCTTATCATCAACAGCAACCTTTTCGCCCCATCCTTATTTATACAGCTATTGCTCCCGAAGATAATCCAAAATATCCAGGAATACGTTTTGATTGGACTCCTTTTTCTGGTGGTGAAACTCGTGTGCTCACCCTACCCCAACAGTGGAATCAGCTACTAATTGAACTACAAAATACTCGAAGCTGGATTGAAAACTATAGAAATACTAAGCGAATTAGGCTTGCTGGCAACCGCCGTTTGGTAGCATGTCTTGTAATCGGCTCTGTCTTCTCAGCTGTTCGGGGTTACGTCATTGAAATGGAATACCGTGAACAGATATGGGCAACAGATGCTCATTCCACTCACGAAACTCCTCCTTATCCCTTAAATTATCAAATTGTAGGGGAAACAGGAACTTGTTTGGTTGTTAGTGTAGGTATTTGTCGAGATATTATTCCTGAAGTGGAAAGTAACCTAGAGAAGCATGGATTAGCAAGTATGCCACAGCTTCATATTAGGGGAGAACTACCTATAACTTCTCCACAACAAGCCAACATTGCTGTTGGAAACATTAAAAAATTGATTGTTAAAAACTTAGTACGTACTGGCGGCAAGAAAATTCACCTATTTGTTGCTGGACCTGCTCATCTTGCGCTCTTTCTGGGGCATCGCTTGGATGCTACAGCACCAGTCACTTGCTACGCATGGGTATGTAGTGGTCAATACTCTAAAACATTCCAACTCTTTTCAGAAATCTCTAAGTAGGTTTGCTGAACAGAACTACCAATGTTGAACAATCAAGTATTCAATTATCTTTATTTGATGAGCTTTGGGTCGCCGAAATTTCATCTGATGATTCTCCAGGAAAACGGTTAGTTGCTTGTCGAAATCCGATACTGGCTGCAGATAGAGCTAAAACCAGAGAAGAATTATTACAAGCAACGGAAAAAGAATTATCCAAAATTGTTGCTAGCACCACCCGTCAAAAACGCCGTTTAAACTGAACTTATCCCAGTGCAAATGTACTAACAAAGTCTTAAAGCCTTACTAGGTAAGCAATTTTGGTGTCAGTAGAAGTGTACCCATGTAAGCGCTGGAACTATTGGTACAACTGGGGTAAACTAAAATTGGGGGTTAGCGCTTCAAGCTCGCGACGCCACGCCCCTTCATTGGTGACAGGTTAAGGTCATGATACATTTGTTAATATACTTATTGAATGAAAATTATGCCAAAAACCGTGGTAGAAAACATCGTTTTTGGTCAGCGCGATGCGGAAGCCGCCTGCACTCTATAGCCTAATCTTTGTACTCATCATTCACCTGTGTGCCAAAGCTAGGTACAAAGCTTAGCTGGATACCTTAATTTTCACTCACTTTTCAGCATAATTTCTAATTGATAAAAGCAATGTTATCTTAACCTGTCACGAATGACGCCCCTTTGACAATATTGCAATCTAGAAAAAATACTTATTTTTAATCAAAACATTCTTCATTTTTAACCTAAGTTTGAAAGATTTAGAGAGAAAGGTGCGGAAAGCTGATCTCAAGTTTTTGTGCCAGTAATTTTTATTTCTCAGTATTAGGAGACCGTAGTACTCGTGGCAAAGAACGTTATCATCATGATCGGTGACGGCGTGGGCTGGGAAATGGCTCGTGCTGCTGCTATCTACAAACAGATACAAGAGGGGAAAGCGGGCACAACCCTAAGTGATTTCTACACTACAGGGGAGGGTACGGGACTAAGCTACCAAAATTTGACTGGCTACACCCTAGCTACGACCTACGGCACAACTATTGCCGATAGTAACGGAGTTTTTAGTACCGGTAACTCCGCCTTGGATAACTCTGATCCAGCAACAGGAGGTAGTCTGGTTCGTTCTGGTTTCAGCTTTAACCCTGCCTTTAATCCAAGTTCCACAGCAACTGGCCAAGCAAAAGTCAGCGACTATAGATTATCCTCTGACGAGATTGATAAAAGAGCGTTAGTGTGACAATCATGGGTATGATTGCAGTTAATGACGCTCCCGCAACAGATATTTTGGCGTAATCCTAAAATGGAACACGTTTATTTTTGGTAGTTTAAAACTACATCATTATTTTGCTATTTTGTCAATCGCTTTTGTTTATAATTTTAATAATTAAAAGAAATTGCTTTTATATATAAAAGTTTTTAGACTGAAATCAACTACCTAATAAAAGGTTGTTTTGGCTTTACTAATAAAACTTACAGAATTAGTGTTACATTATATACTAATTTTCTAGATGAACAGGATACGCACTCAGACAACTACAGGTGACCGATTTAGCCAAGAAAAACGGGCAAGCTTATCAAACTCCACTTCGGATCGAGGAGCTTCCACAGATCAGCCAGGAAGCCGTGGGAGTCGATCCCTGAGACAGCCAGCTTTAGTAATAGAACAGATATCTGTGGGTGCCTCAGAATCAACTAATGAAGGCTGGCTGTCTCCCAGTCCCGATCCCAAACCCGTTTTTAAAGAAGGAATTGGTGAGCAACTGGTTTCTCAGAAAAAACAAAAAAGAGACAAAACTAGTCCGAATTGCATGGAACTTGTTATCAAACACATACGCTCTCAGCCATATACTAGTGCTTTATTAGTCAAAGACATAAATTTATATGGTTCATCTGCCGTCAACAGATGCTTGAAAAAGCTAAAAGAGGCAGGATTTATAGGCGCTGTGTGGGATCACAGGAAAATTTGCTTTGTTTATTACAACATTAAGCTTTGACAGCAAGGCAACAGAGAATCTTAACGCATAAAACTCCGAAAATTTGGTTGAAACTACCTTAAATTAAGAGGTTTGATAATACCCCTAATCCTCAATAGTTTTGGTTCTAAATAACCGCATTCCGTTTGCAGTAACAAGTAGGGAAGTTCCCGTATCCGCTAAAACGGCGATCGCTAACCCGACAAACCCAAATGTCCCCAACAGCAGAAACAATCCCTTTGTTACCAGAGAAAAGACCACATTCTGTTGAATGACAGATACAGTACGGCGGCTTAGTTCCACTGCATAAGCAAGTCGTCTCAAGTCACTTCCAACCAGCACCACATCTGCTGTCTCTAGGGCAATATCAATTCCACCAACAGCAAAGCTAATATCCGCAGCCGCCAAGGCTGGGGCATCGTTAATACCATCTCCAACCATACCTGTCACCCCGACTTGGCGCAGCTGTTGAATCGCTTGGAGTTTATCTTGAGGTAACAGTTGAGCTTGATATTCTGTAATGCCAACTTGTTGGGCAATTTTCTGGGCAACAGCAGTGCGATCGCCCGTTAGCATCACCAACCGCTTTAGCCCAAAGCGCTTAAGCTGTCGCACTGCTTCGGTTGCTTCTAACCGCAGTCCATCCGAGAGGGCGATCGCTCCCAATAATCCTTGAGTCGTTCCTACCAGTACTGGGGTTTGACTGAGATTTTCAATTTCAGCCAATAGAGATTCAGCTTCACTAGACAAGCGAATACCAGAGTCTGTGAATAACCGTCGATTGCCAACAAAGTATAAAACCTCACCAAAGCTTGCCTGAATCCCTTTACCGGGTAAGGCTGTGAAGTTAACAGGTGTTTCTAACTCTATTCCTTCTAAGCGAGCGTTTGCTACAATTGCCTTTGCTAGTGGATGTTCTGAGAGTTGCTCAAGCGAAGCTGCAATTTGTAACACCACATTTGTACTTACCTTCCCAAGGTCATAAACCTCCTGTACAACGGGTAAACCTTGTGTAAGAGTGCCAGTTTTATCAAAGGCAAGAGTAGTCAGATGTCCGGCTGTTTCCAGTGCATTACCTCCTTTGAATAATACTCCCTGCCGACTTGCAGCACCAATGGCGCTGACAATCGAAACAGGAGTAGAAATCACCAAGGCACAGGGACAGGCAATTACGAGCATCACCAGCGCTCGATAAAGCCAAACATGAAAAGGTTGAGCAAATGCCAAAGGTGGAATGACAGCAATGGCGATCGCTATCAAAATCACAATCGGAGTGTAAACCTCTGCAAACCGATCCACCCACTGCTGCGTGGGAGCGCGACTTCCTTGGGCTTCTTCTACCAAATGAATAATTTTAGCAACGGTCGTATCATTAGATGTATGAGTGACTTTAACTTCTAAAAAGCCTGACTGATTTAACGTTCCAGCATAAACCGTATCGCCTCTTTCTTTATCTTCTGGAATTGACTCTCCTGTAATCGGGGATTGGTCAATAGCGCTTGTACCAGAAACGACGATACCATCCAACGCCACGCGCTGTCCTGGTCGAATCGTCAAAATATCCCCCACTTGAACACTTTCAACAGGAACTGTAACTTCTTTACTCCCCCGCTTGACGGTAGCAGTCGGCGGAGTCAAATCCATAAGAGCACTGATAGCATTGCGCGTGCGACCAAAGGTAAAAACTTGCAACGTTGTGCCTAAAGAGAACAAGAACAGGACGAGCGCCCCTTCAAACCAGTCCCCTAAAATCACTGCCCCAATAACTGAAATCGTCATCAGCAGATTCATATCGGCACGGCGTAAGCGCAACTCAAACAAACCAGCCCGTGCAATGGGATAGCCAGCAACTACTATACCAACACCATAAAAACCCCGTGCTATCCAGATGGAAAGCGCTAAATGTTGAGTAAGTAAACCCAGAACTAACCCCACTCCTGCTAAAATGACGCTTTGTCCCCGGCGGTTCGCAATCCAGAATTTCCAGCCTGCTGAGTTGTGTTTTTGAGTCGGTTTGGTGACTGGATGATTGTGGTTGTGGTCATGATTGTGGTCGTGGCAATCGTCTTGAGTGTGATGGTAGGAACTTGCCTCAAGACTCTCCTCAACCGTATATCCCAGACCTTTAATCCGGTCATAGATTGCGGTTTCACTTACCAGTTGCGGGTCGTAGGATAGTTGCAATCGTTCAGTTGCAAAGTTAACCGATACATCCCTTACCCCTGCCATTTGCTGTAAGCCGACCTCAATCGTCTTAGCACAACTGCCGCAATCCATTCCATTTACTTTCACTTGTAGCTTTTTAACTGAAGCCACTTCAACGTGTTCGTGGTCATCATGCTTGTGGTCGTGGTCGTGGTCACTCTCACAGCAGTGGCTGTGATTATGCGGCTTTGCTTCACCACTCAGTTTAACCGTATAACCCAAAGCAGTTATGCGATTTCTAATTTCAGTTTCGCTCAAGAGCTTAGTGTCATAGG
>NZ_CAWPKW010000358.1:0-3282 GCF_963888615.1 Brasilonema octagenarum UFV-OR1
ATTGTATACTAGCTTTTGGGCGTAGGTAAGCATTGTTCTTGCTATAAAAAATTCGTATCGGCTCAATAAATCGGGGTAGCACAGAAAAATAAAAAGGTGAGCGAGGTACACGCAGCGTCATAAAATATGACACATGACGCAAAAACAATCGTTTAACAAGTCGAGAGAGGAGTTACTGCAAACCATTGAGCCGAAAGGGATTGCAGACGAATCAATGCGTCGTACCGTAGAGATCTTGCTGAACGTAATAGAACAATTACAATCAGAAGTTAAAGAGTTACAGCAAGAAAATCAACACTTGCGCTCTGAAAACAACCGTCTGAAGGGAGAACAGGGAAAGCCAGATATAAAAGCTAAGAACAACAAAGGCTTAAAAGGCAACCATTCATCTGAAAAAGAGCGACAAATTCCAAAAAAGCACATTAAAGGCAGTAAAAACGCTCAGATAAAAATAGACCGAGAAGAAATATTAGAATATCCCCAAGAAAAACTACCAGCAGATGCACAATTCAAGGGTTACGAAGAAGTAATCGTTCAAGATATCACGTTCGCAACCGACAACGTATTATTCCGCAAACAGAAATACTACTCGCCATCACAGGGAAAAACTTATTTGGCAGAACTACCCGGTGGTTACGAAGGAGAATTCGGTTCAGGAATAAAAGCTTTAGTGATTAGTTTGTACTATGGGGGTAACATCACCCAAGGCAAACTGTTAGAGTTTTTAGACGACATTGGCATTTTCATTTCAGCAGGTCATTTATCTAACCTGTTGATCAAAAACCACTCTGATTTTGAAAGCGAGAAAACTGAAATCTACGAATCAGGACTAGCTAGCAGTCCCTGGCAACATTTTGACCAAACAGGTGCCCGCGTTGGTGGAGTCAACTACACTACCAATGTAGTGTGCAATCCTTTGTATACGGTCTACTTTACAACTCCCAACAAAGACCGATTGAGCGTACTTCAAGGATTGCAAAACGGACGAGAACTTGAGTTTATTCTTAACCCACTCACCTTCTCACTGCTGGAGATCTTCCAACTACCAACTAAATGGAAGAATTCTCTAAAACTCTTGCCCCAAGAAACTGTATTGAATTCAACAGAGTTTAATGCCCTACTTAATACATATGTACCCAAATTAGGCTCTCAACAACGTACCCGTGTTTTAGAAGCAGCAGCGATCGCTTTTTATCATCAGCAAACCGACTGGCCAGTTGTGCATACTCTCGTATGTGATGATGCTCCTCAGTTCAAGTTACTGACTGATGATTTGGCTTTGTGCTGGGTACACGAAGGACGACACTACAAGAAGTTAAGTCCGGTGGTCACTTGTCATCAAAAAGCTCTTGATGACTTTTTGGATGATTTCTGGGATTACTACGCAGACTTACTAGCTTACAGAGATTCTCCTAGTGAGCAAACAGCAGAAAAACTACGGTATGAATTTTGGGAACTTTTCAACACCGATAGTGGTTATCAGCAGTTGGATGAACGAAAACGATTAACTGCTGCAAAAATATCGGAGTTGCTTCTAGTTTTAGAGCATCCGGAATTGCCATTGCACAATAATCCTGCGGAGTTAGCCGCAAGGACAATGGTACAGCGACGCAATATTAGTTATGCAACTCAGACTACTGAGGGTACCAAAGCTTGGGATACTTTTATGTCTCTGGTTGCCACTACTCGTAAGTTAGGAATCAGTTTTTTTGAGTATGTGCGCGATACGCGCAGCGTCAAGCCTCCGGCTTATCGCATTTCTCAAATTGAATTCATTCCATCCTTGGCTCAAATTATTCGTGAGAAATCTTCTGTTCATCCCTTGGGTTGGTCGTGGTAGTTTGAATCACTGTCTACCCCGAATTATTGAGCCGATACGTAATAATTATATTTTTTTAATTAGGCAACGAAGTGCAGCAACCTCAAATCTAAAATCCTCAAATCCCTACGGCATTCGCCAAATTTTGATAGTCTTGTCGGCACTCCCACTCACCAAAGTCTTGCCATCCGGGCTGATGGCGACGGAAGTAACCACGTTGGTATGCCCGGTGAGGGTAGATTGCAACTCTGGTGTTTGCAGATTCCAAATCTTGATAGTCGAGTCGGTACTCCCACTCACCAAAGTCTTGCCATCCGGGCTGATGGCGACGGAATAAACCGAGTAGGTATGCCCAGTCAGAGTAGATTGCAACTCTGGTGTTTGCAGATTCCAAATCTTGATAGTGCTGTCGAAACTCCCACTCACCAAAGTCTTGCCATCCGGGCTGATGGCGACGGAAACAACCCAGTAGGTATGCCCAGTCAGGGTAGATTTCAATTCACCCGTTTGCAGATTCCAAATCTTGATAGTGTTGTCCCAACTCCCACTCACCAAAGTCTTGCCATCCGGGCTGATGGCGACGGAATTAACCGAGTCGGTATGCCCAGTCAGGGTAGATTTCAACTCTCCGGTTTGCAGATTCCAAATCTTGATAGTCTTGTCAATACTCGCACTCACCAAAGTCTTGCCATCCGGGCTGATGGCGACGGACCAAACCCAGTCGGTATGCCCAGTCAGGGTAGATTTCAGAAAGAAACTACTTGGTGGGCTGGTAATGAGAAATATCGGATTAACCGGAAATACTTCATATCGAAAATACCCATAGATTTCAGTTCCTACCAACCCCAGCAACAGGATGGCACCACCCAACAGCAATGAGCTTTTGAACTTGCCTTTCTGCTTGGCTGAAGTTGCAGGCAGTGCTGGTAACGGTTGAGGTGACTGTACTGTCAGAGGTACGGAAGGCGGAGGTGGTGACGGTTGAGGCGGCTGTACTGTCGGAGGTACAGCAGGCGGTGGTGGCGGTGGATTCAAATCTTGTAAAACTTCCCCTGCTGACTGATAACGCTGCTGGTAGTCTTCTTCCAGCAACTTATCTAGGATACGCCCGAATTGCTGACTCACGCTTTGCTGCAAATGCTGTCGCCAAGAGGACACCCACCCATAACCTTGTTTATTAAACAGTTCCCTAGGCTGAATACCACTGAGCAGATGAAAGCAAGTTGCACCCAAACTGAATAAATCACTTGCTGGGTAAGCTTCGCCACCCTGCATTTGTTCCAATGGTGCATAACCAAAAGTGCCAATGGTTGTTCCTTGTCCAGACATGACTGTTTGTGTCAGTTGCTTGGAAGCACCAAAATCTATCAACACCAATTTGCCATCACTGCTGCGACGAATAATATTCCCTGGCTTGATATCGCGGTGAATAACTTTGTGCTGATGAACAATCTTTAGTATGT
>NZ_CAWPKW010000358.1:3382-27070 GCF_963888615.1 Brasilonema octagenarum UFV-OR1
CCTGGCTTGATATCGCGGTGAATAACTTTGTGCTGATGAACAATCTTTAGTATGTTTAACAAATCAACCAATAATTCCCGAATTTGCTGCTCACTGAAACGGCCCTGCTGTTTTAATTCATCTGATAAATCTTGCCCATCAATAAACTGCTGCACCAAATACAAACGATTATCTTGCTCAAAATATGCTAGCAACGTGGGAATTTGTGGATGATCCCCTAACTGTTGCAAACGGGTTGCTTCTTGCTCAAATAGTTCCTTTGCCTTTTGAAACGCCCCAGTTTCTTGTATTTGTGGCGCAAATTGCTTAAGAAAGCACTTTTCCTTCAGTTTGTCAAGATCCTCTGCCAGATAAGTTTTGGCAAATCCCCCGCTACCTAATGATTTTATGGGGCGGTAGCGGTTTCTCAGCACCACCAGTCCTGTTCCGCAGTTGGGGCAAAAC
This sequence comes from Brasilonema octagenarum UFV-OR1, assembly GCF_963888615.1. NCBI lineage: Bacteria > Bacillati > Cyanobacteriota > Cyanophyceae > Nostocales > Scytonemataceae > Brasilonema > Brasilonema octagenarum. Next base: position 3,827 of record NZ_CAWPKW010000358.1, read on the forward strand.
ATTGTGCCATCGGAATTAGGCGGATTGTGGCAAACTGGATTGAGACAGCATGTCATAACTGTGCTTTTATCGGCAGACTTAATTTATTATACTTAGCTACAAGCTATCCTCAGTAGAAACCGCAAAAAAGTAGAAAATTTTGAGTCTTTCTCAAAAACCGAGTTTCTAACAAGTCGCCATTTGGGGCTTATATAATCGCAATCCTTGAGGAGTTGTGAGAATTGAAAAACCAAGATCCCCGACTTATGGTGAGAAGTCGGGGATCTGTTTGTAACACTCACTCATCCCGATTTATACTCATTGCCCTCAATTGCTTTGCTAAACGTTCAGCGCGTTGTTGTGCCAATTCTGCTGTTGTCGTTCTTGTTGTAACAATAACTCTGCTTGTTGAGCTGGTTCTTGTCCAGTGAGCAATGCGATACCTCTAGCAGCATCTGTTCTTTGGGCGATACGCACAAGCTAAAGCCTCTGGCTTATCGCCCAACTTCAAAGGATATAATCTATTCGGCTAAATTGAGGCGAAAATGCATGAAAAAAATGTGGATACTAGCAGGAGTATTTATCAGTGCGACTGTGCTGCTTTTGTTTTTTCGTACTGCAACATCAAAACAAACAAACTTAATCACCAAAACCATGAACTATGAGCAACGTAATTTACCAAACAGCATTGTCCATATCTTGAGAGTTCCTCCTCATAGCCAATTTATAGTAACTCCTGCATTGTCATCACAACTAAATACAGTAGAGGAAGTTGCCAAAAAGCATCAAGCAGTTGCCATCATCAATGCTGGCTTTTTTGATCCAGTCAACCAAAAAACAACATCTATTGTTTTTCAACAAGGAAAACTAACGGGTAATCCTAAAGACAATCAGCGATTGGTAGATAATCCTGACCTAAAACCTTACCTCAACAAGATTCTCAATCGTACAGAATTTCGGCGATACTTGTGCGAGCAAACTATCCGTTACTCTATCACTCTCCACAGTGAGCCTCCAGCTGGAGGTTGTCAATTAGTTGATGCTGTGGGTGGTGGTCCCCAACTCTTACCAGAACTAACCTCAGTCCAAGAAGGTTTTGTAGATAACGCTAACAAAAGAGATGCTCTTGGTAGTACCAAACCCAATGCTCGAAGTGCTATTGGTATTATCAGTGATGGCAGCATTGTTTTGGTGATGGTTGCTCAAAAACCAAATACTCCTGGTAACTCTGGGATGTCCTTGCCAGAACTGGCTCATTTTATGAAAACTCTTGGTGTTGAGAAAGCGATGAATCTGGATGGTGGAAGTTCGTCTTCGCTTTATTATGACGGCAAAACCTTCTATGGAAAAGTTGATTCAAAGGGAAATCTGGTAAAACGACCAGTGAAGTCAGTTTTAATCATTCAGGAAACTTTGTCAGAGGTTAAATAGATAATTTGGGTTACTTTAGTTAATCTCAGTTGCTAGTTTTAAATAGTAACAATTGTTACAAAAAGTCTAGTATTTTTACATGTCTGAGCTTGGAACTATTGACCCCATTCTAACGTAATCTCTATATTCGCTGTATTGGAACCCTTTACTAGTAAAGCGGTAAGTCTACCAGATTCAATCGCAATATCAACACCAAACTTTACACTTGCTCTATCTGGCTTAACCTTGTGTAATGCTTCGACAATTTCTTTGGTCAACGATTCAATAGCGGTGGTAACTTCTTCAAAAGGTCGAGATTGAAAATTTACTTTGCGATCGCCTATCTGTGTCGCTTCAACTCTAACACTTGTACCATCAGTTAGTTCCACTGTAATTATTTTGGTTTGAAGTTCCATGTGTCTTCGACTGGATTACTCTGCTTTTATAGCATTCCATCGTTCAACTAATTATCAGGAAGACAAAAAATATACCAAAGCGAAGTCCAAATTTGGCTGTACAGATGCTGGTAACAATCACCTGACCAGTTTTCACTTGGGAGTCAAAGTGCACCACTTCTATAAGTCTGGATGTACTTTGAAGTTGAAATCCCCATCTTGACTGTTTTCATCATTATCTTAACCTCCTCCAACATTCATTGCAGCCAAAACAGCCTTCTGGCTAACATCTTTGTACACTGTGTCTAAATACTTCATCACCACATCAGCTGCGGTTAAATTTGTTAAATTTTCCTCTTCCTTAGCCAAAGGAATTGACCCCAACACATCTAAAATCGTTTCGCCTGTTGATGGTACAATAACGACTAAAGAAGATTCCAATGGCTCATTGTATTGCCAGAAAGATTCGATTTTTACAGAGAATCGTTTCTCGTGTGTTGACTCTTGAACCTCAGATGGTTCGTTTTGTGAAGTTTTAACAGTTTTGCTGCGTAGGTGACGTAAATCACTGATAATTTTCTCTTTTGTGCTTCCCCGTAATTTAAAAAGAACAAATGGATCTTCACTAAAGCGATCGCCTAACTGATAGTAAACTGCAGCGACATGTTTGCAAGGGTTAGCTTTATCAGGACAAGAGCATTTACTATGGACATCAGATAAGGTAAAAGGAAATAGGGAAAGACCATTAGCAGTGAAAACATCTTCCATATTTTGCGGCATTTCTCCTGCTAGTAGCTTGGCAGAAAACATTGATTTTTGAGACATTGTTTCAATCACATAACCCCACTGTTCCTCAGTAAAAGGATCAAGGGACAAAGAAACTTTGTATGGTTCTTGTTCACTACCTTGTACTCTAGCTAATACCTTTGCACCTTGAAACTCAATGCTAAGAACATTTCCCTGACGTGCATAAATTCTTCCACGTTCCAAACGTTTCTTAAAACGATAGGAATCTAACAAATCAAGCCACCGTTGGGACCACCATTCTCGACTTCCTTGAAGGGTATCATTTGTCATTCTGTTTCCTCATCTATAATTGCACTCCGGTCAAGTATGAGCAAGTTGCGAAGTTGGTCTGTGTCTAGTTCTGTCAGCCAATTTTCACCTGCACCAACAACTTGTTCGGCAAGTTGTTTTTTACTTTCAATCATGTCATGAATTTTTTCTTCTAAAGTGCCAGTTGAAATAAATTTATGAACTTGGACATTGCGGGTTTGACCAATACGAAAAACTCTATCTGTCGCCTGATTTTCTACTGCTGGGTTCCACCATCTGTCAAAGTGGAAAACATGATTGGCTCGTGTTAAATTTAATCCTACACCACCAGCTTTCAGGGATAAAATCATAATTGGTGGTCCTTGAGGATCGTGTTGGAAACGATCCACCATTTCCTCACGTTGTTTTTTCTGAGTACTACCGTATAAGAACAGAATTTCTCGTCCTAGCTGTTTTTCCAGATATGGTTTGAGTAACTTACCCCACTCTGCGAACTGAGTGAAAATTAAAGCGCGATCGCCCCTTGGGCGGCTCCCTGCTGGAGCATCGCCACTTGCGACAACTATCTCCAACATTTCCTGCAAGCGCTGGAGTTTCCCAGAATGATATTGTTCCAATGTGTCTTGCTTCAAGTAATGCGATGGGTGATTGCAGATTTGTTTTAGTTTGATGAGTAAAGCTAAAATCATGCCTCTGCGTTGCAAACCCTCAGCTTCTTCAATCTCAGCTAGAGACTCTTCCACAGCTTTCTGATACAGTTGAGCTTGCTGGGCACTCAGACCACAAAACACAGTCATTTCCTGCTTCTCTGGTAAATCTTGAATAATGCTGCGGTCAGTTTTCAGACGACGTAGAATAAAAGGTTGAGCTAATGAACGCAATTGATTCAACGAAGCCGCATCACCATACTTCTCAATTGGTATTGCAAAACGCCGCTGAAAAAACTGCTTATTTCCCAAATAACCAGGATTTAGGAAATCCAAAATCGACCAGAGTTCTTGCAATCTATTTTCTACTGGTGTTCCCGTAAGAGCAATCCTAAATGTAGATTCTATTTGTCGTACCGCCTGTGACTGTTTTGCATCTGAATTTTTGACATTTTGTGCTTCATCTAAAACGATGATTTGCCAAGAAACGCTCTGCAATGATTTGAGATCACGGTGAATGAGCGGGTAACTAGTGATGACTATATCATGCTTATTGACTGCTTCTACAAACGTCTTACCTTTAGGGCGCTTGTCACCGTGATATTGCATCACTTTTAGCGTTGGAGCAAATTTTTTAACTTCTCTTTCCCAGTTTCCTAAAACTGAAGTTGGGCAAACAAGTAGTGTGGGTTTTTCGAGTGTTTCTTGTTCTTTTAAGTGTAAGAGGAAGGCGATGAACTGCACGGTCTTGCCAAGTCCCATATCGTCCGCCAGACATGCACCCAAGCCCCAACGTTCCAAAAAGGAAAGCCACGCCATCCCACGTTCTTGATAAGGTCGTAATTTTCCCTGGAAGCTGGTAGGTGTGGGCAAGGGTTCAACTGCTTTGTTATTCGTCAAGGCAGAGATCAATTCCTGTAATGCCCCAGACGCATCAAAGCTAACAACTGGTAATTTTTCAATCGTCTGAGTGTCTCCTGTACTGATACGCAAAGCATCTTCCAATGACAGCGCCATTTGTTCTTTACGAGAAGCGAAAAAGGTTTGTGCTGTTTTGATATCTTGCGATCGCAATTCCACCCACTCGCCATTAATTTCTACCAATGGGCTATTCAACGCCACCAACCTATCAAATTCTGCTTTGGAAATTGTCTGTCCACCAATCGCCAATTCCCACTTGAAATTCAACAAACTTTCCAAACCTAAACGTTCTTGCTTTTTCTTAGATGTTTGGGCAGTAACTTTCAAACCCAAACGATTTGCCCATCCTTCGCGGTTCTCTAAACTAGGCGGTAAAATTACACCCAAACCACTATCTTCAAACCGCCATGCTACAGACTTGATAAACTCATAAGCGTGAATTGGGTTGAGGTGGCAAAATTGAGGATACGGAGTTTCTAAGCTGGCTGCAATTTGTGGATACAATCGTGAAGCTAATCCCAAACCGCGTAAAAATGTCTCTTGTGGTTGTTCAATTGTTCGATTTTGGTAAACAAATTTTTCTAAAGGGTGGTTCCAAATTGTTGTTCCGTCTATGAGAAAATTGGAATCATCAGCAGCTTGGAGGAAATAAGCTAAAGTCCAATGAGTCTGTCCCCCTGACTCTGGAGAACGCAATACGAAACAGGTACGAAACTGGTTGTTCCCCGCCATTTGGTATTGCAAGGGCATAGTCCAAGCTTTCAACACCGTCTCTAATCGTTGCACTCCAAAAGGATCAGCGCTAACTGTGTTAGATGCAGCCGTCAGAGAATTTAACCACTGTCGCACCGTCGTTGGTAAAGACGCCATCACTCTGGTCTCTAACAGAGGTTGGGAACCCACCATCGCTCGTACTTGAGCATCTATTGTACTGTTAAGAAATCCCAGCAGTAATTCTTGGGGTTCGGGTGGCAAGTTTATGTGAACAGATGAGGAGGATTTTGCCTCCTCATCTTCCCCGAATTGGAAATTTTGCTGATAAGTGCGACAAGCCAATGGCATCAATTGAGAAAATTTTTCTAAACGAGTTCCATCTTGGGCGCTATCTAGAAGTGCTTGCCATTTCGCCACTGTAGAATTATCGCTTTGGCGTTGAATTGTCGGCAAAAACTTACCACGCGAAATCAGATCCAAACTCCAGCGGGCAACCTGCACCCAAAAGTGTAAATCTCCTCCCAAAAAATTATCTTCACCATTAGGAACACTCAGAGGTAACGAAGTCAGGAATTTTATCGCCTCTTCGGGGTTGAGGCAAAAACCTTCAACAAGCCACGGTTGTAAGTACTGGGGAGTTTTGTTTGGTGAATCTAATGTGGCTGAATGCGCTGGAAAGATTTCAACTGTTGCGTCCTGAGTATTTTCTAAAATATAAGTTGGTAGGGCAACCACGAGTTCGTGTGTTGGCAAACTCACATCGGCAGTACTGGCTGCTTTGGGCGTTTTCCCATTTTTGAGAGATTTTGTCTGTGACGTCTCTACACGTTTGGGGTGCGGTATTTTAACAATTGAAATGTTACGTGAATCCAGCCACTCGATTAACTCTAATGGCGTCATTGCCAGAGGATGTATTGATACATCACTCAATGGACTCTTACTAGAATTTGTCCCAAGAGTTCGCCAAGTCTCTCCCCAAACAAATAAACAACCCTGATTTTGTCTTAACCAAGTACCGTGTAGAATTGCCATTTAACAGTTCTCAAATGTTCGCGAAACTACTAAAATTTATGTCTTTCTTATTTTTTATTCATCATTAAATGACTATTTTTTCAGAATATATATTCTATAAAATAAAATTGTTTTTTTTACATTTTTTATCTAATTTAGCAAATAAGAATCATTCTTTTACTACTTTATACCAATTTAGCTTCTTTGGCGTAATGTTGAGACATGAGATTAGCAAGCGACACTAGGTTCCACTAGCTGAATACAAATTACGTTATCAAAAAGAACTCAGAACTCAGAACTCAGGAATCAGAATAAGAAAGAAAGACAAGCGCATAAATTGTAGAGTTCACCGAACGGAAGTCTTTGGGTTTAAAACCCCACCGTCTATACGGGAGCCAGTACTGCGGGAGGGTTTCCCTGGTGCAGGATAAGAGCGTTGTATTCAATTGGTTGGGGTCCCAATCCCCATCCAATCATATTGCTGGGTTCTGCGTTCTGACCTATGTGTTCTTCTTCAAGACAATACAACTTGGTATTAGTAGAAGTTTCATAGAGTTAGAAGAATAAAAGATCACAAAAGGATCAAAGCTTGCTATTGTTAAAGAGAAAATATATTCCTCAAAACAACTTCCTTGCAAACAGAGCTAGCTAGTAGTATTCAGGCTGATTGCTGATTATAGCGCACTTGCATTTGCAATAGAATACACCTGTGCCAAACCCTCCCCGAACTCCAGCTATCCATTACCCGCATCTTTATTAAGATTTGACCAGAGCAATCGCTCATGGGTACTCTAATCCCACCACTGTCAGCAAACTTGATACTGGGTGCTCAAGTCTAAAGTTGTTGATCTTTAGGTGTGTGAGTGACGCCAGCCAGAGGGCATAAATGTTAGGATTGCCACAGAGAGAGAATAGCGTGCATAGAAGGAAAAAAAATTGAATGGGAGAATTTGAGAAGTCAATATCCTTTGACGGACGGGATATTCGACTGAAGGTTGGTCATTTAGCTCCCCAGGCTGGTGGCTCGGTGTTGATAGAATCTGGGGACACAACAGTTTTGGTGACGGCTACGCGATCACAAGCCAGAGAGGGCATTGATTTTCTTCCGTTGACAGTAGATTACGAAGAAAGACTGTATGCGGCAGGTAGGATTCCCGGAGGAATAATGCGGCGAGAAGGTCGTCCGCCAGAAAAAACAACTCTCACTAGTCGTTTAATTGACCGTCCACTACGTCCTTTGTTCCCGTCTTGGTTGCGAGACGATTTGCAAATTGTTGCGCTGACACTCTCGATGGATGAGTTGGTGCCACCTGATGTGCTAGCAGTCACAGGTGCTTCGATCGCCACCTTAATGGCAAAAATACCATTTAACGGACCAATGGCGGCAGTGCGTGTCGGGTTAGTAGGAGATGATTTTATCATTAACCCGACCTATGCAGAAATTCAAGCTGGGGACCTAGATTTGATCGTTGCTGGTTCACCAGAAGGCGTGATCATGGTGGAAGCAGGAGCAAATCAACTCTCAGAAAGAGACATTATCGAAGCAATTGAATTTGGCTACGAAGCCGTACAGGATCTGATTAGGGCGCAGCAAGATTTGATGGCTGAAATTGGTATAGAAATTCCACACGAAGAGCCACCAGAGGTAGACTCAACGCTGGAAAACTATATACGCGATCGCGCTGTTGTTGAAATTAAGGAAATTCTGTCACAATTTGATTTTGACAAAACACAGCGCGATACAGCTTTAGATGCAGTCAAGGAATCGATTAAAGCTGCGATCGCAGAACTTAGCGAAGAAGATTCTGTCCGCGTTGCCGCATTGGCAAATAGTAAGGCTCTTGATAATACCTTCAAAGACCTTACTAAAAAGCTGATGCGCCGTCAAATCATCGAAGATAATGTTCGCGTTGACGGTCGTAAGCTTGATGAAGTACGTCCTGTATCTTGTGATGTTGACATTTTGCCCAAGCGAGTCCACGGTAGCGGTCTATTTAACCGGGGATTAACTCAGGTGCTATCTGCTTGCACTCTTGGTACACCAGGAGATGCTCAATCACTGGCTGATGACTTACAACAAGATCAACATAAGCGTTACCTGCACCATTACAATTTTCCACCGTTCTCCGTTGGGGAAACAAAACCCTTACGTGCACCAGGACGTCGGGAAATAGGTCACGGAGCACTGGCAGAAAGAGCAATGCTACCCGTATTACCGCCCAAAGAACAATTTCCCTACGTGATTCGGGTGGTATCGGAAGTGCTTTCTTCCAACGGTTCCACCTCAATGGGTTCAGTGTGCGGTTCGACACTGGCATTGATGGATGCAGGCGTACCCATTTCCAAACCCGTTAGTGGTGCTGCAATGGGTTTGATAAAAGAAGGCGACGAAGTCCGAGTCCTGACTGACATTCAGGGTATAGAAGACTTTTTGGGCGATATGGACTTTAAAGTTGCCGGGACAGACAAAGGCATAACCGCCCTACAAATGGATATGAAAATATCCGGTCTATCCTTGGATATAATTTCCCAAGCGATCGAGCAAGCCAAAGCAGCACGGTTGCATATTCTGGAGAAAATGCTTCAGACAATCGATCAACCGCGCCCTCAAATGTCACCTTATGCCCCACGTCTGTTGACTATCCGGATTGATCCAGACATGATTGGTCTGGTGATTGGACCAGGAGGCAAGACGATTAAGGGTATCACCGAAGAGACCGGTGCTAAAATAGATATAGAAGATGATGGCACAGTGACGGTTTCTGCTGTGGATGAAACCAAGGCTAAGAAAGCACGGCTCATCATCCAAGGCATGACAAGAAAGCTCAATGAAGGTGATGTCTACGCAGGGAAAGTTACACGAATTATACCAATAGGTGCTTTTGTGGAATTTCTTCCTAGCAAGGAAGGGATGATCCACATTTCCCAACTGGCTGACTACCGTGTTGGCAAAGTTGAGGACGAAGTCACAGTTGGTGATGAAGTGATTGTAAAAGTGCGAGAAATTGATAACAAAGGCAGAATTAACCTTACCCGCCTGGGTATTCACCCAGAGCAAGCAACTGCAGCGCGAGAAGCTGCAGCAGTCAATCGGTAACTAGATTTTGGATTTTAGATTGTAGATTTAGGATTAATCGCAAATCTAAAATCCACTTTGGTGTCTATTGAGGGAACGCTTAACGCTTAACGCTTAATAGGGAATAGGGAACAGGGTGAATGGTGTTTGTTTGATATGCTGCTAGCAGTTTTCTACCGAAGCGTGAGAGGCTCAGATTGTTTGATTGCCAGACAAAATAAAACCTACGGATGTGTAGAAACGCTTTTTTTTGATAAGAAAGTAAAACAAATAAATCGATTTCTAAATCTGTAGAACTAAAAACCTGTCAAAGTCTGGTAATCTGCGATCATGCCAATACGTCAAACCTTATCGAAACCTGATATCCAACTTTCTTATTTAGAGTGGAACCAAGGTCAAGAACCTTTACTGGTATTACACGGTTTAGCCGACAACGCCCTAGTTTGGTCGAGCCTAGGAGATGACTTAGCCCCAGATTACCATATAGTCGCGCCAGATATGCGCGGTCATGGTGAGAGTGACAAACCAGAGAAAGATTATAGTTTTGAGAGTGCGATCAAAGACTTAGAAGCACTGATGGATAGCTTGGGATGGTCATCTGCTCATGTTGTCGCGCACTCCTGGACAGGTAAACTAGCTGTTATATGGGCAAGGATTAATCCGCAGCGTTTACGGAGTATGGTTCTGGTCGATCCCATTTTTATTTGGAAAATACCCAGCTTTTTTAAGGTTACTTTTCCCGTTTTGTACCAATTTTTATCCTTTCTCAAAGGTATGGGACCATTTGCGACTTACGATCAAGCCCAACAGCAAGCGTGTCAGTTAAATCAGTTTCAAGGATGGAGTCCCTTACAACAGCAAGTTTTTCAAGCAAGTATTGAACAAAAAACCGATGGGACTTGGGGTAGTAAATTTACCATCGCAGCTCGCGATAGAATTTTTGAGGAAGTGATGCTCTGTCCCGGTTTTACAGCCCCCATTTATATCCCCACCTTGTTTGTGCAGCCAGAAAAAGGACTTAACCGTAAAGATTGGCAACTCCAACCTTACAAAACTAATTTAAAAAATTTACGCGTTTGTCAAGTTCCTGGTAATCATTGGCCTTTTTTAACACAGCCTGAGGCGTTTAACCAAACTGTGAAAGCTTTTTTGCAAGAGCATAGATTTTAACACTGTCTGTTTTTCAGGTTTGGAGATTCTTAAGAGTTTACAACTTCAAGATCCCTGACTCTGTAAACTTTTCATTTCTTGTTGTACATCCAATGCAATCTGGAATACTTCATTCAGCCATCGTCCGTGTTCACTAGCCTCTTCGCTCACTTGCATTACTGTTAATGTTGGTAAATTATCCGCAAACAGTTCTAATTTACTAACAATAAATTTTTTATTTTCTCTTAGAATTCTTTCTGTTTTTAATGCCCGAACCAAATCATTTCTTGTCATTTTTAGTGCTTCTATAACTTTCTTTCTTTCATTCAAGCTCACTCCTGAATTTCCTGCGGCTTCTATTTGATCGTTGATGTCTATTGCTTTAATGACAGCACTATGTCTTTCAACATCATTCAAGAGAATTTTTAGCGAATGTGTCATGTTCTGTCTGACAGTACGACTTCTTTGCTTCCACAAAATATAAAAGAATATTTGTGTCAAAATTCCTACTGAACAACTAGATATGACTAATAGTAGCCAGGAAGGTATAGTAACCCAATTAACAAAGAGTCTGATAATAACATCAAAAGCAACATAACTAGAAACTAATATTGTCATTCCAATAAAAATTACCGTAGCAGCCTCAGAACCTTTGGCTCTTTCTACAACTCGACTCAGTAGTCTTTTCATGGGATGAGTAAGAATTATGAGTTCATCGTTCACAGGTAAATTAGTCAATTTTTGCAGTTCTTTTTGACCAATCTCTAATCCTTGTAAATCATTACGCACAGCTTTAATATCCTCTTAATATAGTTTTTTTCCAGTATTATATAACAGTAAAATTGATGCCAAACAAACAAAGCCGCCATTTTTGTTTGTCAACAAATTTAACAAAAATTATATTTTAGAGTTACATTTTAATACTGTGTTATTATTAATACTAATAAAGCACTAAAAGTCATATAAGCTCCAAAAGTCCATTAGCCTTTCCTTAATTTCTTTTACATACCTCCACTAAAGGTTTCGGGATGACTTTTCTAAGTGCTGACTCACGAGGTTATTGTGTCAGAGTGTATCCTTGAAAATTGTCCACTTTGATCACAACAATGCCACAAATATCAGGAAAAAGCAGTTTTTGAGTAGGGAGAGTAAAATGTATCAGGATTTTATATTTTTGTATCACTAAGTAAAAAATGGTAAAAGAAAGTACATAAGATGTAAAATGCGGAGGACACTTCTGTGGAAAGGGTTGTCTGTTGCGCTTGAGTTGCGACGGCCGTTGCCAACCGAAAAATCTTCTGATATTGAAGTGTATTGTTAACTCAAGTGGATTGGGGTATAAATGAGTCTGAGACAAAAATTGTGCTTGAAGACGCGCTAGTAATCGACGATGCTCCCCGAGGGAAGCAGCCAATCTCAAAAAGCTATCACCGAAAAACTGCTAAATGTAACGGATTGCAAAGTATAATGAAAACGATAAAACAATTCAAAATATTCAAGAGCAGTAAGGTTCAATGCGAGTAGCGATCGCGGGAGCGGGTTTAGCAGGGCTTTCCTGTGCGAAATATCTCACAGATGCAGGGCACACTCCTATTATCTTGGAAAGCCGAGACGTGTTGGGGGGGTTAGTAGCAGCGTGGAAAGACAAAGATGGCGACTGGTATGAAACAGGGCTGCATATCTTCTTTGGGGCATATCCCAATATGTTGCAGCTGATCAAAGAATTGGGGATTGAAGACAGATTGCAGTGGAAAGAACACACCATGATCTTCAACCAGCCCAACAATCCAGGAACTTACAGTCGCTTTGATTTTCCAGACGTGCCAGCGCCTTTGAATGGCATAGTAGCTATTCTGCGGAATAACGATATGCTTACATGGCCAGAAAAAATTCGCTTTGGTATCGGATTGCTACCAGCGATGATTCTGGGACAACGGTACGTGGAAGAGATGGACAAATACTCTTGGTCGGAATGGATGAAAAAACAAAAGATTCCGCCACGAGTAGAAAAAGAAGTTTTTATCGCCATGTCTAAGGCGTTGAACTTCATAAATCCTGATGAAATTTCGGCAACAATTCTTTTAACAGCTCTGAATCGGTTTTTGCAAGAAAAGAATGGCTCAAAAATGGCTTTTCTAGACGGTTCCCCAACAGAACGTCTGTGTCAGCCAATCGTTGATCACATCACCGCACGGGGTGGAGAAGTGCGGTTGAATGCACCGCTTAAAGAAATTGTGCTGAATGACGATGGCACAGTCAAGCATTTCGTGATTCGGGGATTGAATGGGGCAGAAGATGAAGTATTTACGGCTGATGCTTACGTATCGGCAATGTCGGTTGACGTGATGAAGATTTTGGTACCTACACCCTGGAAACAAATTGAATTTTTCCAAAAATTGGAAGGTTTAGAGGGTGTACCAGTGATAAACTTGCAGCTATGGTTTGACCGTAAACTTACTAAAATTGACCACCTGCTCTTCTCGCGATCGCCCCTGCTCAGTGTTTATGCCGATATGAGTAATACCTGCCGCGAATACGCCAATCCCGACCGATCAATGCTGGAATTAGTTTTAGCTCCAGCAAAAGATTGGATTGCAAAATCTGATGAAGAAATTTTGCAAGCAACTATTGCTGAACTAGAAAAATTGTTTCCTGACGACTTTACGGGAGACAATCGAGCAAAGCTGTTGAAATATCATGTCGTGAAGACGCCACGCTCAGTGTACACAGCAACACCTGGTCGTCAAGATTACCGTCCCTCACAAGTGACCCCCATTGCTAACTTTTATTTAGCAGGCAGTTACACAATGCAACGTTACTTGGGGAGTATGGAAGGTGCCGTACTTTCTGGTAAGCTGACAGCGCAGGCGATCGTCCGTAATACAGCCGAGGGATTTTCTGAAGGAAAACCCCTTCCTCGTTTCGAGGAAACAAGCCAAACGCCTGAAAAAGCTTTGGGTCGGTAGGACGCGCTACACGACTGCTGAAGCACATCCGGTGGCAAATTCAAAAAGCCTGCAAACGTAAACCCTTCAGCCTGCAACGAATGCTGCAACTGCCTGATTCCATCCCTCGCATGAAAATACCGGTCTCTGTGGACGAGTCCTACAAACTCTGTCGCCAGCTTATAGTCAAGTATTCCACGACTTTTTACATCGGCACTTTGCTGGTTGACAAGCCAAAGCGCAAACACATTTGGGCAATTTATGCTTGGTGTCGCCGTACAGACGAACTCGTGGATGGTCCCGCATCTGCTATAACGACACCAGAAACTTTGGATCTGTGGGAACAGCAACTGGAATCGATTTTTGCTGGACAGCCATTAGATAGTATTGATGTCGCTTTGGTGGATACTATTCAGCGTTTCCCGATAGATATTCAGCCGTTTCGGGATATGATTGCTGGTCAGCGTATGGACTTATACCGAAGTCGCTACGAAACCTTTGAGGAGTTACACCTTTACTGTTACCGCGTTGCTGGGACAGTCGGTTTGATGTCAACAGCAGTGATGGGGGTTGACACCTCCACAAACACGGCTCCGTGGAATTGCCATCAACAGCCGTATATCCCCACAGAAGAAGCGATTACTCTGGGAATAGCCCATCAACTCGCCAATATTCTACGAGATGTCGGGGAGGATGCAAGGCGGGGGCGGATTTATATTCCCCAAGAAGACTTGGCGCGCTTTAACTACACAGAGCAAGACCTGTTTAAAGGAGTGGTGGATGATCGCTGGCGATCGCTAATGCGCTTTCAAATTGCACGGGCACGCCAATTTTACGCCAAAGCAGAAAAGGGAATCTCTTACCTATCTGCCGATGCTCGCTTACCTGTATGGGCATCTTTGATGCATTACAGTCGAATTTTGAATATCATTGAACGCAACGATTACAATGTGTTCACTCGACGTGCTTACGTGCCTCAATGGCAAAAGTTACGTGCTTTGCCAGCTGCATGGTTACGAGCACAAGTCTTATGAAGAAGTTGTCACGTCTTGTGAGGAATTCAAAATCAGCGGAGGTTTCCTCCGCTGCAACTTCTCTCAAAATGACAAAAATCCTTTTGAATTTTGATAGCGTAGGCTGACACTCTCGTGTCACACTTTGGATTTGAGCAAAGCAAGTCCTTTGTCCTGAACAATCACGAATGAAAAATGAAAAATGACTATTGACATTAGACCTATAGTTTGTTACGATTAATCCTCGTGACCAAGGAGAGGTGGCTGAGTGGTCGAAAGCGACGGATTGCTAATCCGTTGTACAGTTCGTAAGGCTGTACCGAGGGTTCGAATCCCTCCCTCTCCGTTTATAGAGAAAAATACAGAAAAAGAAGATAACACTTTTTCTTTCAAGATGCCTTTTGCTGGTTGGCGTCAGTCACAAAAAGACATGCTTTTAAACGCTATAGCACGTGTACGCTATATGAACACTGCTCTGCCGCTGCCTTGGGCTTGACATTTTTGACTTCTCAGACATCCTCTAAAGGGGATGTTATTATTTATCATCTGGAGCCATTAAAGAATTTAATTAATCATTTAATTTGAATCTTACTTTTAGGCTCCTGAATAAATGAGGAGTGAAACTAAATATTATGCAAAAGATAAACGCTGCCTTTGCTCTGGCTTTGACAACCCTAGCAGTTGGTTTCCTAGCAGCTGCTTGCGATACAGCTCCCCCAAACAGTTCAACAGGCAATACCACAAGTCCCAGCCCAGGAGGAGGCTCAACAACAACAGCTACTAGTGGTAATGGGTTGAAAATTGGTTCCCTGCTACCAGCGACTGGTGACTTGTCTTCCATTGGACAGCAGATTATACCCTCAGTCCCCTTGCTTGTGGAAACTGTCAACGCTTGCGGTGGTGTGAACGGTGAACCTGTGACTCTTGTTCAGGTAGATGACCAAACTGATCCTAAAGCTGGTGCTGCTGGTATGACCAAATTGGCAACTGTAGATAGAGTTGCAGGTGTTGTTGGTTCCTTTGCCAGCAGCGTTTCTACTGCTGCTGTCTCAATTGCGGCTCAAAATAAAGTTATGCTGATTTCTCCCGGTAGTACCAGCCCCGTATTTACTGAACAGGCAAAACAAGGTAAATATCAAGGATTTTGGGCACGTACTGTTCCACCTGATAGCTATCAGGGGCCAGCTATAGCCGCACTTGCTAATAAAAGAGGCTATAAAAAAGTTTCTACCGTCGTCATAAATAACGACTATGGCGTCGGCTTTGAAAAAGCATTTGTGCAAGCTTTTGAAAAATCGGGGGGAACTATTGTTAATAAAAACAACCCTGTCCGCTACGATCCAAAAGCAACTACCTTTGATACTGAAGCCTCTGCTGCTTTTGCTGGTAAGCCTGATGCAGTCCTTGGGGTTTTCTACGTAGAGACAGGCAGTTTGCTGCTAAAAGCAGCGTACCAGCAAGGTTTGCTGCAAGGAGTGCAGGTGATGCTGACAGATGGAATGAAGTCAAATGAGTTTCCAGGACAAGTCGGCAAAACCAGTGATGGTAAATATATCGTATCTGGAGTGATTGGTACAGTACCAGGTTCTAACGGTAAAGCGTTAGAAGCTCTAAATAAACTGTGGCAATCTAAAAGAGGAGGCGCACCAGGTGAATTCGCTCCTCAAGGGTGGGACGCAGCCGCCTTGCTAGCACTAGCAGCACAAGCTGCTAAGCAGAATACAGGTGAAGGCATAGCCAGTAAAATCCGCGAAGTTTCCAGTGGTTCTGGTACAGAAGTAACTGATGTGTGTGAGGGACTGAAGTTATTGAAAGAAGGTAAAAAAATTAATTACCAAGGAGCTAGTGGTAACGTAGATGTTGACCAAAACGGCGATGTGATCGGTATCTACGATGTCTGGACAGTTGGGGACGACGGTAAAATCAAGACGATTGATAAAGTTAGCCCGAAGTAAAGGTTAAAACATAACAGGTATGGTGCCGTACTCTCGGCTAACGCACTGCCCAGAAGTTTAACAATATTCCACAACAAGTCCCCCACTATATCCTTATGGGTTAGTGGTGGGATCAAAGGAGGTCAACCAAACTGCTTACTCCAACCGTACAACTGCCCTTATACGGTAAGCGAATCATCGTTACCGCACCCCGTAATTATGCCGCCAGGTTATCTCAACAACTCATTAACCAAGGTGGTATGCCGTTTGTGATGCCAACCATTGAAACTTGTTCACTAGAAAACTTTACAGAGTTAGATGCTGCACTGCAACATATCGATGCATTTGATTGGATTGCTTTTACCAGTAGAAACGGTATTGATGCTTTTTTCCAACGTCTAGAAGATTTGGAGATCAACCCCCTTGTTTTGACAAATATATGTTTTTGTGCTATAGGATTAGACGCAGAAAAATTAGCAGCTTTGGGAGTCAAAGTCGATTTAGTACCGAAAGAACCCAGCCCAGCAGGAGTTATTGCTGAATTGGCTAAAATTCCAGATATTGCTCATAAAAATATACTTGTCCCAGTTCCAGAAGTTGTAGGCGTCCCAGAACCCGATGTGATTCCAAACTTTGTTGCAGGATTAAAAAAATTGGGCATGAAGGTAACCCGTGTACCAACTTATAGGACGCGGTGTTTAGATAAAGATATTTATGAGGTTGAGTTAAATTTGATTCAGCAAGGCAAAATAGATGTCATTGCCTTTAGCAGTACTGCGGAAGTAACAGGTTTTTTGCAAATGGTTGACTCGAAAAGAGATTATGAACATTGTGCGATAAGCCCTTGGCTTGACGCTACGCGTATCGCTTGCTTTGGACCCTACACCGCAGCAAATGCAAAGAAATTGGGCTTAAATGTCTCAATAGTTGCTCAGGATTATAGTTCATTTGCGGGGTTTGCTGAGGCGATTGCGCTAAGCGCACGCTCCGCGAACGCCCTTTGGGCACAGCAATAACTTTTTGGTATAAAATTCTTCACTTCAGCAGAATGTATAATTACTAAAAGTTCTGAGAAAGGTACGTATTCTACTTCATTAGATACGAGATAAACAGATGAACACAATTAAATGCTTGCGTAAAACTGAACGCCTACAATACGATATTTTTGAGATGGAATCGCTCGATGCAACGGCGACAATGGTTGCCCAGTCATTTATCCACTCAGATCCAATGGCAATAGTTCAGAAGTTTTCTATTAGAGAATTTGCACATTTTGTTCGCCAGTTATGTGTAGGGGTAGCGGAGCAAGGACTAACGATTGTTGCCAAAAATCATCAAAATAACGAGGTGGTTGGTGTAGTGATTGCTGGTGACTTTGTTACAGATTCATCTTTGAAAATTGAGAAGTTTGGTGAGGATAAGTTTCAACCAATTATGGAGCTTTTCGAGCAACTACAAACACAGTATATGCTGGGTAAGCAGATTGATAAAAATGAATATTTACATCTTCATATGTTAGCAGTAGCACCAGAGTACAGAGGAGAAAAAATTGCTCAGAGTTTAGTAAAAATTTGTGTTGAAAATGCAGCAAATGCTGGTTATCGAATTGCTTTTGCAGAAGCAGCAAATTCAATTTCTCAGCACGTTTTTAAAAACTGTGGTTTTGTTGCTCATCACGAAATTCTATACAAACAGTACACTTACGACAATGTGCCGATTTTTGGCTCAATTGAGGGACATTCAGGAACCATCTTGATGGACAAAGCATTGGATTAGTATGAACAGAACGAGATAGAAAGAAACTTTTCTACGCCTTCAAAGATAATGCGTGATACTGCTAATAGTAGTGTGAAGGCAACAAGCATGAATCCTGAAACTGAGAAACTAATGCAGCAACTAGACCAACAATATGAAGGTGCTGCGATGAAACCTTTGTATACGGCTACAGTCACCGTCACTCCAGGTCAAGCAGGACATGCCCGCATGTCGGGTCATGCTCATAGTTCGGATGGATTGCTAGACTTAGACCTTGCCTTTCCTACTGAACTAGGGGGACATGGCAAAGGAACCAATCCAGAACAACTTTTTGCCGCTGGCTATGCAGCTTGTTTTCATGGCGCACTTGCGTTAGTTGCTAGGAAAGCAGGAGTTGATGCGTCTAAAGCAAAGGTTACCTGTGCTGTCACAATTGGTCGAGATCCTGCGGACGGTGGATATATGCTTGCTGCCCAGATGGTGATTGATATTCCAGATACAGAACGCAAGAAGGCTGAACAGATAGTTGCCCAAGCTCATCAACTGTGTCCCTACTCGAAAGCGATTCGTGGGAATATCAATGTGAGAATGACAGTGGTTTGAATCATTCTTACCTTTAGGCTTAAATTGAGCATAAGCAAACCCAACAAACCCTCAACCATGCTCAAACCCAAAGTCTTCATCACTCGCCACCTTCCCACCAAATTAGAGCAACTGCAACAGATTGCTACCATTGAAGTCTGGGAAGAACGCTAACCGCCTCCCTATAAAGTTTTACTAGAAAAAGTCAAAACAATTGATGGTTTGCTGTGCTTGCTGACAGACGAGATTGATCAGTAACTGATAGAAGCAGCCGGAACCTCTTTTAAAGTTATTAGCCAAATGGCAGTTGGATACGACAATATTGACATTCCTGCTGCGACTGCACGGAAGAAGGGAGCCGCTACGCGTTAGCCCTTGGCGTGCGCTTGTGCTTACGCTATCGCTATTCGACTTCTGGTGGTGATCGCGCTCCCACACTCCGATTATGTTTGCATAACTTACAACCTGTGCTAAATATTGAAATCTATGGCATTACTTGTGCCTGGTGTTGTCTCGCCACCACCTGAGCCGCAAGGCGACCTGTTTGAGCTGCGCCATTCATATATCCATAGAACTCGTCGCTCAAATGCTCGCCAGCAAAAACCAAATTCCCAACATTGACATCTTGGCGTTCTTTAGGATCGTCGGCTTCAACATAAAGAAACTTGGCAAACTCCGTCAACTGTCCTGGCTTAAATTGAGTGTAACTTCCTTTAGTAAAAGGATCCCTTGTCCATTGTGTTTGCAAAAACTTGTCCGTCGCAGCATCTTTAGCCCCCACAATGAAATCATCTAACTGCCGTACGAACTTCCTTCCTTGCAACTTACCACTGCCAGATCCGTTCCTTCTGACTTCATCCCCACCTAGAAAGAAGACTAACTCTCCATTTTCCCTGTCTGGTTGTCGCAAGGTTCCATCCCAAGCTAAGCAGAATTTCAGATCACTCCAGACTTCCTTAACAAACCCATTTTCCTGCCGCCACGCTTTCTTGTTAAATCCAGCGATGACCTTTTGATTGAAACCGAGATCGACTTCTTTGATGAAACGCCTCAAAGTGTTTGGCAAGTTGACCTGGATATCAACTTCTCGTAACACGGTCAAAGGAATCGCGATAATGACATAGTCCGCATCTACAACATAGTTGCGGGAAAAGGTCAAGAGAAAACCACTACCGTTTGACTGAATCCTTGTTAGAGGCATACGGGTGTGAATCTGACCAGACAGCGCTTGGGCAAGACTATCGATAATTCTGCCGCTACCACCTTCAACAACGAAAGCTTCATCAGAATTCCCCAATAGCTCTACTTTGTTCCCGTCTACTGTGGGTAGGTTCATAAGAAGTTGAATTGCTGAAGATTCTTCTGGCTCAACACCATACTCAGAGCGAATCGTATTTTCGATCAGTCTGCGAATAAAAGGCTCTGGAATTTTATCTGCATATTTGTTTAGATAATCGGCAGCGGACATGGAATCAAATATTGGTGCGTACTGCTCAAAGTTTTGCTCAAGCAACTCAGCATCATAGTAAATTGCAAGAGCGAGTGGACGCAATTTGTCCGCAATTTCTGCTTCCGACTGGACTTTACCATCAAAGTAGTACGCCGTTCCTGGAAAGGGCAATTTTTGTTGTTCCTCGATAACACTGAAGAGTTTTATATCGAATTCTTTTGCAAGTGCCAACATATCGGTGTGATTTGTATTAATGAACTGACCACCCAAATCAGTCACTAAACCCTCGCCTACGACACCTGTGACTGTCTGTATGCGCCCTCCCAACCGTTCTCTGGCTTCATAAACGGTAGCCGTCAAGCCTATCTTCTTAAGCTGGTATGCCGCATTCAACCCCGCAATCCCGCCTCCTACAATAGCTATTTTGGGATTCCCACTATGGCTAGCTCTACCCCAAACCTTTTCTGGATGAGACAATCCACTAGTGACAAGTGCCGATCCTGTAGCCAGAGATGCCAATTTGATAAAGCGCCTTCGCGACCATTGAGCCTGCTTTTTTGCCAGCGATAAAGGTTTTCCTTCTGCTTTCAGGTTTTCCCTCTGGCTTAGCTGCAAAATACGAAGTAACTGCCGAAACTGTGGTGTACGTGCCATTCTGTCTATTTATTTGTTAACGACTTGAGGAACAAGTTGAGGAGTGCTACTGTGGGCATCGGGGTTTGGGAAACTGAAATTACGCCAATCCCTACGGCAAACTATGCGAACAGGCATTTATCAATCTGACTTTTTCCAAATATCGTGAAAAATCAGAGAACGCCGTCTGGGTAAGTTTGCCGTTGATGACTTTTTTTAAGTCAACAATTTTTATCTTCAAAGTAGGAAACAAAAGCCAGTTATAAGTGACTTTCTTTTCCTATATATGTAAAAAATAGAGAACTTATCAGCCTTTAGAGGCATCCATAAGCCAAAGTATCATGACTATATAAATTAAGTAAGTAAATTAACGAAGAAAATTTGTAAATTTTATGTTAAAACTCTTTGATTAAATAAAATTTCAAGTAGAATAAAGTGAATGTTTTCACATAAGTAGGTGGGCACAAATAAACATAACTATGTAAAGAAAAGTAAAACGTCCAAAACTCCCTTCCCTTTTGCCTTCTGACTTCTGCCTTCTCCACGAGAAATATTCACGCCTACCTACTTATTCCCTCTAGCTAATAACATATGATGAAATCAGTTTCTAGCTCATGGCTGGAGTCAGTTTCAATTACTGTATAAGTAGCTCGTCACAAATAAAGTTAACCCGTTTGGGTCGTCATTAGTCATTGTAAGAGTTTCAGAGTTTTCACATTTCTGATAAACCCTCAACCATGCCCAAACCCAAAATCTTCATCACTCGCCGCCTCCCCACCAAATTAGACCAACTGCAAGAGATTGCTACCATTGAAATCTGGGAAGAACGCCAACCACCTCCCTATGAAGTTTTACTAGAAAAAGTCAAAACAATTGATGGTTTGCTGTGCTTGCTGACAGACGAGATTGATCAGTAACTGATAGAAGCAGCCGGAACCTCTTTTAAAGTTATTAGCCAAATGGCAGTTGGATACGACAATATTGATATTCCCGCTGCTACCGCACGCAAGATACCAGTTGGTCATACCCCCGGTGTCTTAACAGATGCAACTGCTGACTTGACTTGGGCGTTACTTATGGCGGCTGCACGGCGAGTGGTAGAAGCGGATCGATTTGTTCGTGGGGGTGAGTGGCGGACGTGGGAACCAAATTTGTTATTGGGACCGAACATCACAGGTGCGACTTTAGGGATTGTTGGTTTTGGGCGTATTGGTCAGGCGATCGCTCGTCGTGCCAAAGGGTTTGACATGAAAGTTTTTTATACTAGTAAACACAGATGTGACCAGGAGTTAGAAAAAGATTTGGGTGTTGAGTTTACAGCGTTTGAACATCTCCTGCAAGAAGCAGATTTTGTGACCATTCATACACCGTTATCGGATGAGACTTATCATCTTTTTGGTAATAGCCAGTTTGAATTAATGAAGCAATCTGCCATTCTCATCAACACAGCACGAGGACCAATTGTAGACCCAGAAGCATTACACCAAGCGCTTACGAGTGGTGAAATTGCAGGTGCCGCTATAGATGTCACTGATCCAGAACCAATAGCAACCGATAGTCCCTTACTAGACTTAGATAACTTGATTGTTACACCTCATATTGGCAGTGCTAGCTGTCAAACACGAGAAAAAATGGCAAATATGGCGATCGCTAATCTTATTGCTGGGTTAAAGGGTGAGCGATTGCCTAATTGTGTCAATCCTGAAGTTTATTAATAGTATCTAGATTTGACACTCCTGTTTCTCTTTCCTCTGCGTTCTCTGCGTCCACCGCGAACTTTGCGGGAGGAACATCCACACCGCAAATTCGCTCTCTGCGGTTCAAAAAAATCAATTTAAAAAATCATATAGCATTGCTATATTTTTTAGGAATTGCTGCTAGAAAACGACATCTTCGTAAAGCTGTGCGATCGTTCCTTCAAACTTAATACTATGTAGTCGAAAAGATTTATTTTCTGCTGTGTAAGATTGCAAAACCCACAGCCCTTCATCATTACGGCGGAAACATTCGACTCGCTGACGTTTGGTGTTAATTAAAACATACTCTTGGAGACTTTCTAAAGTTTGGTAATCGGCGAATTTATCTCCTCGATCAAAGGCTTCTGTAGAGTCAGATAAAACCTCGACAATTAAACGAGGATATCTTTTATAACCAGGAGTTTCTTGATCTCGTTGATCGCAAGTCACCATCACATCAGGATAATAATATCGAATAAGAGATTCGATACGTGCTTTCATATCGGCGATGTAAACACGACAGCCTGAGCCACGCACATGATTACGGAGGAGAGCAAACAAGTTACCCGCAATAGTAACGTGGGAGTCAAGCGCTCCAGCCATTGCGTAGATGTAGCCGTCGATATATTCATGTTTGATGTCGCTGTGTTCCTCCATTTGGAGGTATTCGTCAGAGGTGAGATAGATTTCAGGTGAAACAACCATATTTAATATCATGTCCGGATGAATATTTATAAAAAACGAAGAACCTCACCCCGCTTTCCAGGCACCCCTCTCCTTTATAAGGAGAGCCAGTGCGTTGGGGAGCCACTGCCGTGCGCGGGTTCCCCGCGTTGAG